>URZB01000209.1 GCA_900552295.1 uncultured Collinsella sp. | reverse complement strand
ACGAGATGTAGCTCCGTCTCGTGGGCTCGGAGATGTGTATAAGAGACAGCAGATGGCGTGCGAGATCGAGCGCCGCGGGGGAGAGCTGGTGGACGAGGGCGGGCTCATGAAGCGTGGCATCATCGTGCGCCACCTGGTGCTGCCGGGGCATGCGGATGACTCGTGCCGCGTGTTAGACCTGGTGTGGCAGACGGTGGGCGACGTGCCGATCTCGGTCATGAACCAGTACACGCCCAATGCGCTCATGCGCGAGCAGGGCGGCGACCTGGCACGCGCCGTGACGCGCGAGGAGTACGAGCAAGTGCTCGACCATGCCGACGACCTGGGCTTTACGACGATGTTCTGGCAAGAGGGCGGCGCGGTAGACGAGAGCTTCACCCCGGCCTTCGACACCACCGGTGTTCTTACCAGCGCAAAGTAGTGCGTTCGTCGATGATTTTTCTGGGACGGGGATTAAAAAATCATCGAGAGGATTGCCTGCTCGAAAAGTTGTCAAAATAGCCGCGCCCCAAAAAGACTGGTTATTGGGCGTTGACAGTTGGCGAGCCGTAGGTAAAATATCGACTTGTCCTGGGGACGTAGCTCAGTTGGGAGAGCGCTGCCGTCGCATGGCAGAGGCCGAGGGTTCGACTCCCTTCGTCTCCACCCTTGGATTTGATAAGCCGCTGACATTGTGTCGGCGGCTTTTTTTAAAAGAAAGGGCTGTACCATGGCCGAGCTTGAGTCCCAACCATTGTCCGACGAGGAGCGCGCTGAGTTGGAAGAGCTCCGCGCTGAGAAGGCCCGCCGCGAGGCTCGGGAAGAGGCCCGTCGCGAGCGTGAGGAGCTGGCTACCCTGCGTGCCGAGCGTGCGAAGGCCGAGGAGGTCGCCTCGAACGCCGCATCCGCATCGGCGCCCGCGCCCGCACCCAAGCCCGCTGCTGCGAAGCCTGCGCCTGCCGCGCCCAAACCTCAGCCTAAAAAGGCCGCTCGTCCCAAGTCCGTCGAGCCCAAGTCGAGCCGTGACGAGATGACCTTTGCCCAGCGCATGGTTACCTCCAAGGAACCTACGGGCGAGAACGAGATCCCTGGCATGGCGCCGGCTCAAAAAATCATCATTGTCCTTGCCCTCATCGCGTTTGTCATCTTTATGGGCTACACGATCCTGACCAGCATGGGCCTGCTCTAACCGATTTGCATCGGGCGTCATGTCCGCATCCTCTGCTCTCGTCTAACCCTCAAATTCTGTACCACACATCCGAAAGGTCGCCCCATGGCTTTGACCGACATCTCGCATCCCACCGACATTGCAATGCTCACCGATCTGTACGAGCTCACTATGGCCCAGGGCCTGTGGGAGAGCGGCAAGGCCAATGAGCAGGGTTGTTTTACCGCGTTTTACCGCGACCATCCCTTTGGCAGCGCCTATGCCGTCATGTGCGGCACCGCCGAACTGCCCGAGCTGGTCGAGAATCTGCGCTTTACGCCCGAGGACATCGACTACCTCGCCTCGCTCCAGGCCCCTGCCGGCGGCGCGATGTTCAAGCCTGGATTCCTCGACTACCTGCGCGATTTTCGTGCGCATGTAAACATCGACGCCGTGCCCGAGGGCGAGCTCGTCTTTCCGCGCGAGCCCATGGTGCGCGTCACCGGCCCCGCGCTGGAGTGCCAGTTGCTCGAGACGGCGCTGCTCAACATCGTCGGGTTCCAGACGCTTGTCGCCACCAAGACGGCGCGCGTGGTGCTCGCCGCCGACGGTCGCCCCGTGGCGGAGTTTGGCCTGCGCCGAGCCCAGGGTCCCGATGGCGGCCTGGCCGTTGCACGCGCGAGCTACGTTGCCGGCTGCTCCTCTACGTCCAATGTGCTCGCCGGCCGCCGCTACGGTATTCCCGTCTTTGGCACGCATGCGCACAGCTGGGTGATGAGCTTCGATTCCGAGCTCGAGGCCTTCCGCGCATTTGCCAAGTCGAGCCCCAAGAACTGTACGCTGCTCATCGACACCTACGATGTACGCGAGGGCTGCGAGCATGCCATTACGGTTGCCAAGGAGATGGAGGCGGTGGGCGAGCGCCTGTCGGCTATTCGCATCGACTCGGGCGACCTCGCCAAGCTGTCCAAGTATGTCCGCGGCCGTTTTGATGCTGAGGGCCTGCCCTATGTGGGGATTTCGGTCTCCAACGACCTGGACGAGTACACGATCCAGTCGCTGCTCGACCAGGGTGCGCCCATCGATAGCTTTGGCGTGGGCACCAAGCTCGCGACCTGCTACGATCAGCCGGCGCTGGGCGGCGTGTACAAGCTTTCGGCCCGCCGCGCGAGCGAGACGGACCCGTGGACGCCGGTGGTGAAGCTTTCCGAGCAGCCCTACAAGCGCACGATTCCCGGCGTGCAGCGCGTGCGCCGTTATTACGATGGCTTTGGCGGCCCGGTCTGCGACATGATCTATGACGAGGACCATCTGGCAGGTGAGGGCGCCGCGCGCGGCAATACCCTCGTGGCCGTAAACGATGCGGCGCTGGTGACCGACGTGTCCGAGCTTGAGTATCGTGAGCTGCTGGTGCCGATCGTGCGCGACGGCAGTGCGGTGGCTCCGCGTGAGAGCATCCAGGACGCGCGCGAGCGCTGTGCTTGGGCGCTCGATCATCTGGACGCAGCTTTCAAGCGCTTCCTGTACCCGCAGACCTATGTGGTGGGCATGGAGCAGGGCCTGGCTCAGGTGCGCGACGAGCTCGTGCGCAAGAACATGGCCGCGGCTTCTGCCTTTCCTTGGGCTCACTAATTCCTTGGGCGGTAGGGGCGAGTCACGCTCCCTTGGCCGCCAGCTCGGCCGTTCGCTGAACAGTTGATTGGTTTGACGTATGACGACTTCTTATAAAACTATGGTGGTAAAGATCGGTTCGTCCACGGTGGTGGGCGCCGATGGCAAGGTCAACCGCGCCTTTATCGGCGGACTTGCCGATCAGGCCGCAGCGCTGCGCAAGCTCGGTTGGCGTCTGGTCGTGGTGAGCTCGGGCGCTATCGCCTGTGGCTATCCCGTGTTGGGCTTCGACCGCAAGCCGGTCGGCGACCTTCCGAGCTTACAGGCTTGCGCCTCGGCCGGTCAGTGCATCATCTCGTCGGCCTACGACGAGGAGTTCCATGCGCGCGACCTGCTCACCTCGCTCGTGCTGCTCACGCGCCACGATACGGCCCGTCGCACGTCCTACCTGCATGCGCGCGACGCCCTGCTGCGCCTCGTGGAGCTTGGCGTGGTGCCGGTCGTCAACGAGAACGATACCGTTACCGTCGATGAGATTAAGTTTGGCGACAACGACACACTGGCGGCGCTTGTGAGCTGCCTGGTTTCTGCCGATCTGTGCGTGACGCTCTCGGACATCGATGGCCTCTATACCGCCAATCCGCACGAGGACCCCACGGCCGAGTTTGTTCCTGTCGTGCATAAGATCGATGCCAAGATTATTGCCTCGGCGGGTGATTCTTCCACATCGGTGGGCACGGGCGGCATGATTACCAAG
>URZB01000208.1 GCA_900552295.1 uncultured Collinsella sp. | reverse complement strand
ACCAGACATTGCTTGAGCGCATCGTGCAGCTTGCGGCCCAGCCCGCCGTGGCGCACGTCGCGCGCCAGGTAGATCGATGTCTCGACCGACCAGTCGTATGCCTCGCGGCTGTTAAGCGGACTCACATAGGCATAGCCTACCGGACGCCCGTCCAGCTCCATCACCAGATACGGATAGCGCTTGAGCGTGCGCTCGATACGCCCGGCGAACTCCTCAACGCTCGGCACCTCGTATTCGCAGGTAATCGCCGTCTGGCGCACATACGGCTCATAGATGGCAAGCAACGCCGGCGCGTCTTCGGGCGTCGCCAGGCGAATCGTCGGCTCGGACATCTCGGTCATACAACCCTTCTCCCCAAAAGCAAAGGCCACCCTGCGCCAAACCCAGCGCAAGGCGGCCCTCGTCATTGCATCAAGCTACAGGACAGCCGCCAACGCGTCGATGTCCTCCTGCGTCGTGGCCCAGCTGGTGCAAAAGCGCACCACCGTGTGAGTATCGTCGTACTTTTCCCAGTACTCGATCGAGGCATGCTCGCGAATGCGGGCCATATCCTCGTTGGGCAGAATCACGAACTGCTGGTTGGTCGGCGTCTCCAAGAAGAACTGGTAGCCGCGCTCGTGCAGCACGCGACGAAGCGCCTGCGCGGTTTCGATCGCTTGGCGACCAATCTCAAAATACAGGCCGTCGGTAAAGAGCGCCTCAAACTGCACGCCTGTCAGGCGGCCCTTGGCAAGCAGCGCGCCGTGCTGCTTAATGCGCGGAATAGGATGCGCCGGAGCGTGCATGCCGCAAAACACCACGGCCTCGCCGCAGAGCGCGCCGCACTTGGTGCCGCCGATGTAGAACACGTCGCACAGCTGCGCCAGCTCGGGCAGGGTAATGTCGCACTCATCGGCCGCCAGCGCATAGGCCAGGCGAGCACCGTCCACAAACAGCGGAATCTCGCGCTTCTGGCAAACCGCGTGAATCGCCGCGAGCTCGGCCTTGGAGTACAGCGTGCCGTACTCGGTCGATAGGCTCACGTACACGGCGCCCGGGAACACCGTGTGTTCGTAGCTCTCGTTTTCGTAGAACACCTGGATATAGTTCTCGAGGTCCTCGGCGTGCATCTTGCCCTCGTAGCCGGGGATGGTGAGCACCTTGTGGCCGCCAAACTCGATGGCGCCCGCCTCGTGGCAGGCGACGTGGCCAGTCTCAGCAGCAACGACGCCCTCGTACGGCGCGAGCAGCATGTCGATCACCGTCGCGTTGGCCTGCGTGCCGCCCACCAGAAAAAACACGTCGGCGTCGGGCGCCTGACAGGCCTCGCGGATAAGCTGCTTGGCACGCTCGGTGTGCGCATCGGTACCATAGCCGGGCTGCGGCTCCATATTGGTGTCGACAAGCGCCTGCAGCACTGCCGGATGTGCGCCGTGGGAATAGTCGTTGTTAAACGCGAGCATGGCAATCCTCTCTTACCGGGTATCGGCCAGATGATTCAAACGGAGCTATTGTACGCCGTTGGGATAGGCAATGCGCGCGGCAAGGCACTCAAGCGCCAGTACCAGGGCAAAACCGCAGCTCACGTCACTCAAAAAGTGCGCTCCGATCACGATGCGGCCAAACGCGACGAGCGCCGCGACCACAGCCGCCGTCCAAAAGACCACACGACGGCGCGACGGCTTTTCCTTAAAGGCCGTCGCGGGAAGCCCAGCGAGCATAAGACCGATCGCCGCGTGCGCCGTGTGTCCGCTCGCAAACGACTTAAAGCCGTCCTTGACTACACCGGCGGCAATATAGGCCCACTTGTCGGGGTTGCCGATCACCCACCACGGCTGAAACTCGAGTCCCTGCGTCACCTCGATCACGCGCATGCGCGGGCGCGACCACAGCGGCTTAACAATGACGTTGAGGATGATGGCTTGAGCGGCCCACACGGCCAGCACCATCAACGCCCAGCGCATAAGCTCGTCGGGCGCGGTGTCGCGCGTGAGACGATAGACGATAAAGTTAGCAGCAATCACCAGCACAAACGTCAGCACCAGCTGAACGGCAATGAGTTTGCCGCCAACCCGCAGGGACGAAACGATCTCGTAGCCAGCCAGACCAACGTTAACGAGGATGCCGAGCACGGCGAGCCATTTGCTCCCCCTGGAGTCGGGACGCACCGCTCGCACGAGCATAACGCCTGCGATGCTCGCCGTCAGCTCAAACGGCAGCTCGCCGGCAGCCTCGATAAAGCGGCCGTACATGCTGCCGATGTTGAACAGCGCGCACGAGATCTGATAATCGAAGAAGCTGCCCACGCCCAGACAAAGGCACAGGATAACCGCGATAATGGCGACATCTTTCTTATAGATGTATCCGAACATGCTTTCCTTTCGATGTGGCTGGAATCAACCTGCAACGTGGCGGGGCAAAGATGACTCCGCCCCGCTACGCCCCTTACTTGTCAGTCATCGTCACTCGCGCCTAATTGCTGCAGCAGCATGAGTGCCGCGGCCACCGGGCCGGTGCCGTCGTTGGCGTCGAGGCCGCGACCCAGGCCGCTGCCCACACCAGCGCCTGCCTTGTAGGGCACCGACAGCTTGCGGCTCTTGGGGAAGTTCACCGCGCCATAGCGGGTCTTAAGCTCAAAGGCCACCTTCTTGGGCACGTCGACGCCCAAAAACGTGATGCGGCCGCCGCTGAGCGTGACGCTCTCGAGCCCCAAGCGCTCGCCACGGATACGAATACGCGCGCGGTTGAACAGGTTGAGCCCCGCCAGCGGCAGCTCACCGTGCGCGGCCTCGGTCTCTTCCTGCACCTCGTCGATGCTCTCCAGGTCCTCGGCCGCCGCGAGCTTACGGTACACGAGCACGCGCTGATCCACCGCCGGCAAGTACTCCTCGGACAAGAAGTAGTCGGCCGGCAGGTTAATACCCACGCTCGCCGCCTCCACGCCGGCGTCGTCACCGCCGCGCGCCTCGGCCACCGCCTGGCCCAGCATTTGCGTAAACAGGTCAAAGCCCACGCTCGACAGGTTGCCGTGCTGTTCGGCGCCCATAAGCGAGCCGGCGCCGCGAATCTCCAGGTCGCGCATGGCGATGCGCATGCCGCTGCCCAGGTCCTGGAACTCGGAAAGTGCGGTCAGGCGCGCCGTGGCCTCCTCGGTGAGCGGCAGCTCGCCCGGGAACATAAAGTACGCGTAGGCCTGCGTGGCAGAGCGGCCCACACGGCCCTTGAGCTGGTAGAGCTGTGCCAGACCCAGGCGCTGCGAGTCCTCGATGATGAGCGTGTTGGCCGTTGCGTTGTCGATGCCGCTCTCCACGATGGTCGTGGCGATGAGCACATCGATCTTTTTGGTCGCGAACTCGATCATCACGTCCTCGACCTCGCGCGGGCTCATCTTGCCGTGCGCCACGCCCACGCGCGCCTCGGGTGCGGCGGCGACCACGCGATCAAGCGCATCGTTAATGGTGCGCACCCGGTTGCTCACGTAGTAGACCTGGCCGCCACGTTCCATCTCGCGACGGATGGCAC
>URZB01000207.1 GCA_900552295.1 uncultured Collinsella sp. | reverse complement strand
GCTCCGGATCGTCCGATGCGCAGGCGGCGGCACCGGCGCGCGCAAGCCCGCGCGCAACGCTCGACAAGTTGCCCTTGTGGTAGTCAACCACCACGATCTTCGGTTCGCCCACGCGACCCTCCTTTTCCCCATTCAAAACCTGCCAAAAAGGGACAGGTTTATTTTGGTCGGTTAAACGTTCACCCACCGTATGAAACAGCATTTCCGCAGATAAAACCTGCCAAAATAAACCTGTCCCTTTTTGGCAGGTTACAGTGAACCCTTGGTGCTGGGGATGCCCTGCACGCGGGGATCGAGCTCGCAGGCGTGGCGCATCGTGCGACCCACGGCCTTAAAGGCGGCCTCGATAATGTGATGCGAGTTGCCGCCCGCCAGCTCGCGCACGTGCAGCGTGAGCTTGGCATCGCGCGCAAAGGCGTAGAAGAACTCGACGGCCAGCTCGGTATCGAAGCTGCCCACGCGCTCGGTCGGCACGGGCAGCTCGCAGTAGGCCTGCCCGCGCCCCGAAATATCAACAGCAGCCATCACGAGTGTCTCGTCCATGGCGATCGCCGCGTCGGCAAAGCGTGTAATGCCCGCCTTGTCGCCCAGCGCCTGGCAAAACGCCTCGCCCAGCACAATGCCCGTGTCCTCGACGGTATGATGCGCATCGACCTCCACGTCGCCCACCGCGTGCACCGTCAGATCGAACAGGCCATGGCGGCCAAAAGCGTTGAGCATGTGGTCGAAAAACGGCACACCGGTCGAGATATCGCACACGCCGCTTCCATCCAGGTCGAGCTTTACGACAATGTCGGTCTCGCCCGTCTTGCGGGTCACCTCGGCATAGCGGTCCATCTACATCTCCTCCTTCACCAGCGCGGCAAACGCAGCCAGCACCTCGTCGTTTTCCTGCGGGGTGCCCACGGTAATGCGCAGGCAGTCCGCGAGCCCCGGCGCGTAGCTAAAGTCGCGCACCAAAATCGAATACTCGTCGCGCAGACGCTCGCGCACGCGCGTGGCATGCGACGTGCGCACGAGCACAAAGTTCGCCGCGCTCGGCCATGCCTCCACGGGCATGCCCTCGGCAGCCATTGCACGCAGGGCGCACAACTCGCGCTCGCGCTCGGATGCGACCTGTGCCACCACAGGCGCATACGCATCGCGGGCACGCACGCAGGCAAGCGCGGCGGCCTGGCTTAGCACGTTAACCGAGTAGATTTGGCGAATCGCCGCAAACACATCGATGGCCTCGGGCGCCGCGATCACATAGCCCAGACGCGTGCCGGCGGCGCCAAACGCCTTGGACAGCGTATGCAGAATCACCAGGTTGGGATGCTCGGCGATAAGCCCCTGCGCCGTGGTAGCCGCGCCAAACGAATCGTCCGCAAACTCAACGTAGGCCTCGTCGACCATGACCATGCCGGGGCATGCATCGCACAGGGCCGCGACAAAGTCGAGCGGCGCCACGTCGCCCGTGGGGTTATTGGGCGAGGTCACGATGGCCAAGTTGCACTCCGGCGCCGCGGCGAGCATGGCTGCCTGGTCGAGCTCAAAGCTCGTCGGATCACGCCACACGTCGCGCACCTCGGTCTGGCACAGAGACGCAAAGAACGCATACTCGCTAAAGCACGGCGGGCAGTTGAGCAGGGTCCGTCCCGCGCCGCCAAACGCCAGCAGGTAGTTATAGAGCAGCTCGTCGCCGCCGTTGCCCACGCAAATATTCTCACGTGCCACGCCATGCCAGGCAGCAAGCTCATCGCGCAGGTCGTTGGACATGGGGTCGGGATAGCGGTTGAGCGGCGTGGCAGCCAGGGCCGCGTCGACCGCCTTGCGCACGCCAGCCGGCACGGGATAGGTGTTCTCGTTGGCCGAAAGATTGATGCGCGTGGGCGCAAAGTCGGGATCGTAGGGTTCGATACCGGCCAAGTAGGGCTGGACGAGCTCCTTCATACGCGGCGTGAGTTCGGCCATGTTAGGCCTCCTCGCCAGCCACGCCAGCGCCATCTGCGCCTGCTGCCGCCAGGTCCACGCCCTCGGCAACCGTCGCGGTCGTATCACCCGGCCAGGCAACCTTGGTCAGGTCGGCCGCGGCCAGCGACTCGACGCTCACGGCATCCTCGCCTTGTTCCAGCACGCGGCGACGCAGAGCGGCGGAAAGCGCGTGTGCCCACAGACCCTCGGCCTCGGCTAAACGCTGTGTGGCGGGAGCGTCGGAGAGCAGGCCCTCGGGTGTATAGCAAATGATACTCGAGCGCTTAACGAACTCTTCGACCGAAAGCGGGTTGGAGAACATGGCCGTGCCGCCGGTCGGCAGCGTGTGGTTGGGGCCGGCAACATAATCGCCAAGCGGCTCGGAGCTCCAAGCGCCCACAAAGATGGCGCCGGCGTTGCGAATGCCGCCAAGCAGGCCCATCGCATCCTTGCAGTGCAGCTCCAGGTGCTCGGGCGCCACGGTGTTCACGGCCTCGACGGCGGCAGCCATATCGGCGGCCACCACGATGGTGCCTTCGTTGTCGAGCGAGGCGCGCGTGATTTCGGCGCGTGGCGACTGCGCCACCAGAATGTCGATGCCAGCCTCGACCTCGCGCGCAAACTGCCCATCGCAGGTCACCAGATAACAGGCGGCCAGCGGATCGTGCTCGGCCTGGGCCATCAGGTCTGCCGCGACCACCATGGGCTTGGCCGTGGCATCGGCCAGCACGCAGACCTCGGACGGGCCAGCGACCATGTCGATTCCCACGTCGCCCGAGACAATCTGCTTGGCAGCGGCAACAAAAGCGTTGCCCGGACCGGTGATTTTATCGACACGCGGAATGCTCTCGGTACCGTACGCCAGCGCGGCCACGGCCTGAGCGCCACCCACCATATAGATTTCGTCCACGCCGCCGAGTTTTGCCGCGGCGAGCGTGTAGGGGCTGATCAGGCCGTCTTTTTGCGGCGGGGTCACCATTACCACGCGCTTGACGCCGGCGACCTTGGCGGGAATGGCGTTCATGAGCACCGTGGAGGGATACTGCGCGCGACCGCCCGGCACGTAGATGCCGGCCGCCGCGAGCGGGGTCACCTTAACGCCGAGCATCGTGCCGTCCGGGCGCGTGGTAAACCAGCTCTGCTCGACCTCGCGCTGGTGGAACTCACGAATCTGGCGCGCGGCCTTCTCGAGCGCGGCGACAAAGGCCGGATCGAGGCCTTCGAGCGCGGCATCGACCTGCTCTTGCGGCAGACGGAAGCTCTGCAGCTCGACACCGTCAAAACGCTGACAGTAATCGCGCACCGCGGCATCGCCGTTGGCGCGCACGTTAGCCACGATATCGCGGGCGGCGTCGACGATGCTTTGCGGCAGCACACCCTTGCGGTTGAGCTGGTTGGTAACGAGGCGCTCACCGGGAGCAAGCTTGATGGTCTTCATATCGGTATCCCCTATCGGTCGAGGTTGTGTTCGAAAAACGAGAGGCCGGGCGGCGGCGCCAATCGGCCCGCAGCCCGTACGTTGGGGCGCCCGTGCGCGCTCGCGCTATTG
>URZB01000206.1 GCA_900552295.1 uncultured Collinsella sp. | reverse complement strand
GAGCCTTATCGTCGGCAGCGTCAGATGTGTATAAGAGACAGCTCGATACCCTGACGGACCTCGACGCTCTTACTCCAGCGAGGCAGCTCCCCCACCGGAATGGCGGGAATAGACTCCCGTGCCGGCCCCGCGACATGAAGGATATCGACAAGACGAGCAATCTCCAAAAAGCGAACAACTTCACCCGATGCATTGACGAGCGAAAGCAGGCCTTCTCGCCTCATGAGCTCACGAGCGCGCGTAAGCAGGAATGCCAAGCCCGTCGAATCGATAAAGCTAACAGCCTGACAGTTGATGACAACACGACGCACGCCGCGGCCAATCAAAGCATCCAACCGCCGACGCAGCGCAGGCACCGTGGCGATGTCGATATCGCCTGGTGGCGTCAAAACCGCTATGTCATTCCACTCATTCATACGACCATGGTTCCCCAAAAAAGCCCACTCGATGCATTCGTTTCCCCAACCGTACGGATTCAGCCCGCCCAGCGTCGTCTATGAACGACCCCGTAAAAACTCAAGGGACACCAATGCAATGTCATCGTCCAGCGCCGATTCGGTAAATCGGTCAAGCTCGCCCAAGACCTTGCCGCAAATGCCCGACACGCCCTCCCCCGAAACAGAAAGCAGAAGGTCGCGCAAGCGCTGCTCGCCAAAGAACGCTCCGGTGCGGTCGCGGGCCTCAATCGTTCCATCCGTATACATGAAGAGCATGTCGCCGGGGGCGAACGTAAACACGCCTGTCTCGTACACCATGCTCTCAAAGGCACCGATTACGCCCGATTGGCATCCAAGCAGCTCGACCTCTCCCCCACGGGACTCGCCGCCACCCAGCGGCATCGACTCTGGCCTGATGACCATGGTCGGAGGATGGCCCGCCGAACAATACGTTGCGCGTCCGGCTTTAAGGTCAATCTTGGCGATAAAGGCTGTCACGAACGTCTCGACCCTCGAAAAGCCCATGAGCATGCTGTTAAGGGAGCGTGCCATGCGGGCCGGTCCAGCGCCCTCCCAGGCATATGCCGTCAGGGCCGTCTTGACGAGCGCGGACATCGATGCGGCCTCAATGCCTTTGCCAGACACATCACCCAGAATCATGACGGCGCAGTCGTCGGGAAGACGGATGAGCGTATAGAAATCGCCGCCGACCAACGCCGAGTTCGTGGCTGACAGGTACACCGAATCGGTTGCGATACCCGGAACATCCCCCAGGGAATTTCTCATGCCGATCTGAAGGGTCTGAGCGATATGGCGCTCCTCGCGCTTTTGAGATTCGCCTTCGTAGATCAGTTCAAAGTCATGCGCCAAGTGCACCAAGTAGTCATATTCAAGATCATCAATCGGCTCTTGGCTACCATCACGAAGCAGCAGCGCGCGCGTCGTCGGGCTCTTCGCAACAGAAGCAGGAACAATTGCGTCGTTACTGTGCTTGCCATCACCCTTAGAGCGTGGTCGCCCCGCCTCGATGCCGGAGTCGACGTAGAGACCTTGACAAGGCAGACCATGCGCCCTAAGCCAGCCTCCCATAGGCATCGATTCGTCAACGCGAGTTATACGGACGTGTTTAAGGTCCTCGGCACTCGTACCGCCCAAAACAGATGCCTCAAAGCCATCAGGGCCAGCCCCCAGACGTGCCGCTGGCGCCGTCGTGGAAAAGAAAAGCTTCTCGGGATCGTCCGGCAAAGCAACGCGACTGCCACCTTCAAAATCTATGACGTAGGAATCCAGACTGGCGTCATACTCAACAGGGCAAAAATGGCAGTTAAGCATATTGCAGATCTCGGACGATACCGCCTGGGTAGCCGCGGCGGAATCGTCTAGAAAGGTAAACAACTCATCACGCAAGACATTAAGCGAGCGGCCAAGCTCGGCCGTACGACGAGAGCGAAGGCTCGATGCCATGCCGACCAGCTGGATAGACAGGTAATCGCAAATGACCTCGAGTACATTAACGTCATAGGCGAGCGGTGCCTGGGGGCGTTTCCAACCAACTTCCAGCACGCCAAGGATCTGCGTACCGTAAAAAACGGGAAGACAGATCTCGCTGCGATACGGAGGCATATCCTGCACGCGCAATAGGTGCTTAGAACGATTGTCCAGGTCCATGAACATACCGGAGGCGGCCCTATCGCCCTCAAGGTCCTGTTGAATCGACAAGCGACAGGCACGCGACTCACGAAGAACATACGTCGGAATGCCAGCACCATACGGCAAAAACTCAGGCAGGTAGCTGTCGTACAGCTCCTTGGAAACACCGCGAAGCTTAAAACCGCCGCTCTCAGAAAAATAGATAGCGGCGCCCGAAGCATCGAGCGTTCCTACAAGCTGGTTCAAAACGGTATCAAGCAGGCTGGGTAACTCATCGGAGCCCACGGTACTCATAATGACCGAGAGCGTGCCAGAGAGACGCTTGTTCGCCACTCTAAGCTCCGATAACGCACGCTTGAGTTGCCGGTCGTGAGAATACTGTTCCTCGATACTGTGAAGTGCCACCAGGACACGTGGCGCGCGGCGCCCAAAGATGCGCGGAGGCGTTACGGAGCCCGCACGAACCAAGACGGGAATAAAAGAGCCGTCACTCAGTTTGAGCATCAGTTCGCTCTCGGAGCCATCAGTTTCAAATGGCAGACGATGTTCCGTCGCACGCTCAAAAGCGGACGAGTAAAGGACGTCTTTAACATCTCCACCGATGACGTCGGCGCGTTCCTCGCACATCAAACCAAGTAAGCGATTATTCACATGCAGAATGGTTCCGTCGAGCTCGCAGATGATGACAGCATCGCTCGTGATCTCGACTAGTTGGGCAACGTCTGCCCACTCGTTGCGTTCAAGCGTTTCCATCGTGGACCCCACCGTCTATCGGTAACAAAAAAGCCTCCGAAGAGGCTTCTCAAATGCGATGGTGTCGGAGGCGGGACTTGAACCCGCATGACCAAAAAGCGGTCACTAGCACCTCAAGCTAGCGCGTCTGCCAATTCCGCCACTCCGACATGCTATGTTGTTGACTCACGGTTCGTTTTGTTGGACCCGCGCGTTCAACGAGGAAGATAATAACCTATGATTCGAGAACTGTGCAAGCACTTTTTTCAAAAAAGTTTACGAATTTGTAAATGCGCTGGTAGATCTATATGTTCGGCCCCGAATCGGTGTTGCCTCCCGGCGTGTCCTCGGGCATGAGCGATATTTTGTTGCGCACTTCGTGCTGCAAAATATCGCTCCCCCTGCGGAATGCGCCGGGAGGCAACACCGATTCGGGGCCTGCAAATACATACTTCAGGCACAGTTCTCAAACATGTTCTGGGGGCTGATGTAAATTTGGTGGCTCGGCAAAGCCGAGCCCTTATATAAGGAGGCCGGAGCCAAAGCTCCGGCCTCACTCAATTTCTCATCAGATTAAGTGAGCGATCAAGGAATCGCACTCCCCCTGCCGAGTTACCGCAGGGCCCGCCCTGAAGTTATTTTTCAGAACACTCCGCACTGATATTTTCTGTATTGAAGACGTCGATGATGCACCCGTATACC
>URZB01000205.1 GCA_900552295.1 uncultured Collinsella sp. | reverse complement strand
CTTATCGTCGGCAGCGTCAGATGTGTATAAGAGACAGGGTACGAGATGATCCTGTACTTTAGCGCGACAGGGAACAGCGAGCATGTGGCGCGTCGCATTGCAGCGGCGACAAGCGACAAAGTTATGTCGATTGAGCGCTTTGATGCCGAGATCCTTCACCTTGCTGTGATGGAAGGCCCCTGTCGGCTGGGGTTTGTCGCCCCGGTATACGCCTGGGGCTTGCCGACGCCAATGATCGAGTTTTTGAAGACTGTCGACCTATCGGTTGTTGCCGGCACAAAGGGCGGCGAGCGCCCCTATACGTTCTATGTCTCGACATATGGTTCGACGACCGGCCAATCTGCCAAGTTTGCCCGCGACCTGCTGCACGAGCGTGGGCTCGAGTTGGATGCGGCGATGAGCGTCAAGATGCCCGATACCTGGACGCCTGTTTTCGACCTGTCTGACCCTCAAAAGGTTGAGGGTATCAATAGAGCTGCCGAGGCGCAGATTGATGCCGTGATCGAGGCGGTGCGGGCACGCCGCACGGGTAACATGATGCGCCATCGCGTGCCTCTGTTTGCATCGTGCGCGTATCACGCAATTGGGCTGCCGCGCATGCAACAGACGAGCAAGTTTGCCGTCGATGCCGATCGCTGCATCGGCTGCGGCCTGTGTACCAAGCGCTGCCCCATGGCGGCGATTGAGATGCGCGACGGCCTTCCCGTCTGGACAAAGCCGGAGTGCGCAGCCTGCCTTCGTTGCCTGCACCGTTGTCCCAAATTTGCCATCTCGCACGGTAAGCGCACGGCATCCCACGGTCAGTACAGGCATCCCAAGCCAGGTGTGAGGATGTAGCGGCTGCTGGCCGCGCTACTTCCAAACCGCGAGCGCCGCAGTGCCCAGTACGATGAGGGCGAGACCGATGGCGCTGCGCCGCGAGACCTTTTCGTTGAATGCCAAGCGCGCAAATAGTACCGATACGACAATCGATAGTTTGTCGATCTGCACCACGACGCTCACCTGGCCTGCGGCGATGGCATAGTAATAGAGCAGCCACGATGCTCCGGTCGCGATGCCCGATGCCGCGAGAAATACGAGCTCGTAGCGGTCTACGTGCACGGCTTGGCCCATCTTGCCTTTAGCTGCCACGATTGCCCATGCCATAACCAGTACCACGCAGGTGCGGATTGCCGTGGCCAGGTTTGACTCGACGCCTTCGATGCCGATCTTGGCGAGGACGGAGGTGAGTGCTGCGAACATGGCGGCGCCGAGGGCGTAAGCGAGCCAGGTCCGGTCTTGCTGCTGCTCGGGTCCGGCGGATTGCTGCTTCTCGGTCATTAAAAAAGTGCCGAGGGTAATGACGGCGGTTCCCACGAGCTTAACCGCAAGGTTGCTCGTCTCGCCAAAAAGCACGATGGCGATCAGCGCGGCGAGCACGGTGCTCATCTTGTCGACCGGTACGACCTTATTGACGTCTCCGATGCTCAACGCCTTAAAGTAACAGATCCACGAAGCGCCGGTAGCGAGTCCCGAGAGGACGAGAAAGAGCCAGGATCTGGGTTCGATGCTGCCAATGGTTCCAATGGATCCAGAAATGCCCGCCATTGCCCAGGCGAAAACGAGCACCACGCAGGTGCGAATGGCCGTCGCGACATCGGAGTCGGTCTGCTTGATGCCGCATTTGGCCAAGATGGATGTGATGCCGGCAAAGAATGCTGACGCAAATGCTGCGACGACCCACGACACGGGTGAAATGCCTCCCCAAAGAACAACCGCGCCAGATTTACGGCGCTCGTCCGATGATACCGTCCCGCCATGAAGCTTTGATATCGCTGTGGTGAGACAGGGGCCATAGTTCGAGAGGGCATTTGGTTAAGGCTCGAATCGAAGGTGAATGGTTTTCCGCGAAGTGAACGAGTAAATCTGGACCCCTGGAACATGCACACTTTTTCGAACAAAACTGCAGGATTCTTAGACAAAAACCGCAGGAATTGAGTCCTTAAAAATGTCGATGCTACAGGGTACTGTTTTTACTCGTTCACTTCTCGGAAAAGTATTCACCTTCGATATGCTGACGGTGTCTTTTTGGTTGCCAAGAACTAGACGGCCTGCTGTGAGGGGCGGTGGTGACGCTATGCCGCCTTGTTTCATTGAAAAAATAAGCGGGGTACCACCTAAGCTTTTTTAGCTGTCGATTACAGATCGCGTACTCGATAAACCTTGGTGCTGACAGCGCAGCTGATTGCACATAGTGCGAGCGCCAGTACTGCAATTCCTGCACACAGACAGCCAAGGACGGCGGGATCGGGATTCGCTCCGGCAATCGACATGAGCCAGTTGCTGATGGGGTTGGAGGAACTCAGCATTGCCATGGTGCCGCAGCCAAACAGGGCAAACAGGCCAAGGGATAGGCGCAGCGCCTCCATGTGTCCAAATCGGAAGAACAGCGGCTGTGCCAAGAATACCATCATGAGGGAGATGAGCATTGATGCCGCCGAGGCGGTTGCGATTCCAAAGATCGTCTGTCCCGTCGAAGGAATGCCCGCGCTGTTGAAGAGCGGGATGGAGGCGATGCTCAAAAGCGTGGCTGCACATGCCATGACGACCGAGAAGACAACGATGCACAGGTAGCGTGCGCAAATAATGTCTTTGCGCGAGAAGGGCAACGTTGCTCGATAACGCTCCCAGCCGTTTTGGTTATCGTAGCCAGCTAGCGAGTTCATGATTATGATGGGCGACATTGCGCTGACCGCACGGGCGCCGGCGCTCATACCGGAATCGCCGTCTGTCGCGTTGGCGAGGGTCAACACGACGAAGATGAACAGCCCGACACCCGCGATGCTCGGGGTGAGCGTGCGAACGATGGCGAGCTCGGACATAAAGGCACGTTTCATTTCGAAGTCCCTTTCAGCGTGAGGCGCAGATAGTCGTCAATGGTTGCCCGATCGCAGGGAATCTCGGGGAAGGTCTCGAGCGTTTCGCGACGGTTGGGCACGAGCACGTCCACGCTGTAGGCGTGGTGGACGGCACGGGCGCCTTCGACGCAAACCATAAGCTCGGCGGCCTGTGCTTGGGTACAGTGGGCGATGCCGGCGCGGTCGGTAATATCCTCGCGCGGCAGGTCAAACACAATCGAGCCAGCATCGATGCAGATGACGCGATCAGCGGTGCGATCGAGATCGGACGTAATGTGGCTCGAGAGCAACACGCTGTGCTGGCCGTCGGCGACAAAGGCAAGCAGCTCATCAAGCAGTTCCTCGCGTGCCATGGGATCGAGGCCCGCAGTGGCTTCGTCCAAAACGAGCAGCTTGGCATTGTGGCTGAGCGCGCAGGTAAGTTGCAGCTTCATGCCCATGCCGCGGGAGAGGTCCTTGACCTTTGCCTTGGGATCGAGGCCAAATCGGCTAATGAGGTCGGCGAAGGTGCCGTGGCTCCAGGTGGGGTACGCCGGGCTTACGAGTGCTTCAACTTCGGTCACCTTGAGTGTAGACGATATGAGAAAGCCATTTGGGTCGCCTCCCCCGCGGCGCAGCTTCTTTCCG
>URZB01000204.1 GCA_900552295.1 uncultured Collinsella sp. | reverse complement strand
TATAAGAGACAGAGACAAGACCGCCCGCACGCCGCGCCTGACGATCGACCAGAACGCTACGCCGGCAGGCGAGTCCGCCGACGCCAAGCCCGAGGCCGGCGAGCAGCACGACAGCGCCGCCAACGACTTCGACGAGGCCATGGGTCTCATCAAAGGTACGGGCGCTGCTATCTGGAGCTATGCCGTGCGCCATCCCAACACTACGCTCGGCGCCGTGGCAGGCTTTATCCTCGCTGTGCTGGTACTTACGTTGGGCCTGTGGGACACGCTCGTCATCGCATTCTTTGTGCTGATCGGCGCCGTGATCGGCCAGATTCGCGACGGGGAGAACGGTATCGTCAACTTCTTCGGCCGCCTGTTTAGCGGCCGCTAATACGTATTCGACTGTCGCATCCGCGGCAGGCATAAGGAGGAACCATGGCTTTTAACACGAAGGTCGATGTGGCCGATACCGAGCTCGAGGCGAATGAGGCCGTCGCCGATGCCGGGGACGTGACGCTCGAGGACGAGGCGCTCGTCGAGGCCGAGTCCGATGCGG
Source organism: uncultured Collinsella sp. (assembly GCA_900552295.1). Classification (GTDB taxonomy): domain Bacteria; phylum Actinomycetota; class Coriobacteriia; order Coriobacteriales; family Coriobacteriaceae; genus Collinsella. The sequence goes on along the minus strand of URZB01000204.1, from coordinate 2,986 downwards.
ACGAGGACAACGAGGAGATGGACGACGAGGAAACGGACGAGTCCGAGGACTCGCTGACCTATTCCAACGGCGTGATCGAGAAGATCGTTGCCATGGCCACCCGCGAGGTTCCGCACGTCCTGGGCATGAAGGGTAACCTCATGCACTTTGTGCAGGAGCAGTTTGGTGCCGAGAACCTGACCAAGGGCGTGACGGTTGAGGTCACCGATGACAACCGCGTGGTCGTCAACATCTCGGTCATCATCGAGTACGGCGCCTATGCGCCTGCGATCTTTGACGACGTTAAGGCGCGCGTCACCGAGCGTCTGGCCGCGATGACCGGCCTTGAGGTGGCAGGCGTCAACCTGCGCATCGAGGATGTCATCACCCCCGAGGAGTACGAGCACCGCACCAGCCAGCACGAGTAACCTACCAAAAAGGGATGTTTATTTTGGCAGGTTTTACCTGCGAAAACGCTAAACGGTCGACCGCGCAAGCAAAAGTGCGGTCGACCGTTTTCTATATGCCCCCGATGCAGGCATACCGCTCGTCTAACTAAGGGTTGCAATCTTCGCGTTCCGCGTTACCCTAATGGGCGCATTGTTTCCAAATTGTTAACGAGGGGTTGCCGTAATGGCCGACGAACACGAGACCGAAAGCAAGGCATGGGCGATTGAAGCCGCTGCGGCAGAGGCGGCGTCGCGTGCCGCCGAGGAGATGCATCGTCCTCCGGTGGTGCCGATGGAGCGCGTTGTCGGTCGCGAGGATATCGAACGTGGCGAGCGCGCCGGCCGCAAGCGCAGCCAGGAACCAGGCTTTCCGCGCTTTTTTGCCGAGCTCAATCTGGGCCTGGTCCTCACGGCCTTTGCCATCGTGGCCTTTAAAACCCCCAATCACTTTGCCTTCGGCGGCACCTCGGGCGTGTCGGTCATTCTTTCCACGCTGTTCCCGACTCTGCCCGTCGGCGTCTTTATGTGGATTATCAACGCGGTCCTGGTCATCCTGGGTTTTATCTTTTTGGAGCGCAAGGCAATCCTTTGGAGTGTCTTTGCCTCGTTTGCGCTTTCGGCCTACGTCTCGCTGTTTGAGCTCTTCATTCCGACGGATGTTTCGATGACGGGCGATATGTGGCTCGACCTGTGTTTTGCCGTCATCTTGCCGGCGCTGGGCAGTGCCATTGTCTTTGACATTGGCGCCTCGACGGGCGGCACCGACATCCTTGCCATGATTCTCAAACGCCGCACGACGCTTGAGATCGGCCGTGCCCTGTTGCTGGTCGATATCGGCATCGTGACCATCGCGGCTTTCCTGTATGGCCCGCGCGTCGGTCTGTACTGCGTGCTCGGTCTGTTTGCCAAGACGCTTGTGGTCGACAAGGCTATCGAGAGCATTCACCTTCGTAAGGTCTGCACGATCATTTGCTCCGAGCCCCTTAAAGTCGAGGAGTTTATCGTCAAGCATCTCAACCGCACGGCAACGATCAGCCGTGGCTACGGCGCTTTCTCGGGCAAGTGCGTCACGGTGATCATGAGCGTGCTGAGCCGTCGCGAGGCAGTGCAACTGCGCCGCTATGCCCGCGAGATTGACCCTGGCGCCTTCATCACCATCGTCGATAGCTCCGAAATCGTCGGCAAGGGCTTCCGCGGCACGAACTAGCCCGGTCGTACCCTTCGAATCATTGAATAAACCGGCTACGTTGCAAATCGGTCATCTTGCGGTATTTGTCCCCACATTGGGCGATAATGATGCCAAAGACATCGTTTGCGATCCAGGTGATTCGCTCTAGATACGAAGGGATGATTTCGATGTTCTGTTCGCAGTGTGGCGCCCCCATGGGCGATAACGACAAGTTCTGCGGCGTGTGCGGTGCCCCTAATACCGAGGTTAAGGCCGCCGGTCCCGCTCCGCAAGCTCAACCTCAGCCGCAGGGTCAGCCGTTTGCCCATCCGCAGCCGCAGCCGTTCGTTGCGCCCCAGCCGGCTATGAACGCGCCCAAGGGTTGTATGGCTCAGGCCTTCAACGACATGCTTAAGGTTCCCGGCGCCTTGGTTCGCGTATGCCAAATCGCCTTTTTGCCGGCGCTGATCTGTGTTGTCTCGGTGCTGGTGCTGTTTATCCCCGTTATCGGCGGTATCGCAGCGGCCATTGGCTTTTTGCTCGCGTACGTGGCAAGCGTGTGCGGCGCGGGCTTTGCCATCGAGTGGGGTCGTGACCTGTCGCTCAAGGATGATAACGGCATGGAGCGTCCGCTGCTGCGCTCGACCTCGTTTGGATTGGGCATTTTCTCGTCTGTCATTACCGGTGTGCTCGAGTTCGTGGCCATTATTCCGGTGATTGGCGTGGTGTTCTCGGCTATCGAGAGCGTCGTGATCGGTGCCGTCGGCTCGTACTATTACTCCGGTTCGAGCGGTCTCGAGGCCGCACTCTTCGGCTCGATGGGCCTGCTCGTCTTTGCCATGATCGTGTCGGTGGTACTGGGCATCTTCTTTAAGATGTTTGGTGATGCTGCCGTGATGCACTTTGCCGTCGTCGGGCGCGTGGAGAGCGCGTTCTCGCTTGAGAAGGTTTGGAAGTCCTATAAGGCCAACCTGGGCAAGTTGTTCTGCGCATCGATTCTCCCCGAGTTTTTGACGGGCATCGTGTCGCACATCATCACGTGGATCTTCACCGCCATCTTCGGCGCCATTGCTACGTTTGGTATGTATAGCTATTACTATCGCCCCACGGGTCTTGAGGCAATCATCGAGGGCGGCGGCATCACGCTCATTCTGTTCTTGATGATCATTGCCTTTGTCACGGTGTTCCTGACTGTGTTTGGCAAGATGCTCAAGTATCGCGCCGTTGGCTATTGGGCGGCACGTCATGCCAGCGAGTGGGCCGATGAGGATGCCGACGATGTCCTGACGTTTGTGCTCCCGGGTGAGAAGAAGCCTGCTCCTGCGGGGTTCAATCCCACGGCCGCCACTGGTGCTGCCCCTGCGCCTGCCCCGGCACCTGCGCCTGCCCC
>URZB01000203.1 GCA_900552295.1 uncultured Collinsella sp. | reverse complement strand
TGTAGCACCGTCTCGTGGGCTCGGAGATGTGTATAAGAGACAGATAAAGCAGTGGCTTGAAATTGGTGCTATATTCAGCATGAATTGTTTAATGCTAGTACGGGAGGCTGATATGGGGCTGTTCAAGAAGAAAAACCCGCAGGATGCCTTTGATCCCGATGTGTTTACCATCACGGATACGATTTTGGACCCGCCGCGGTTTACATTTTTGCCGGCTATCTACCAGGATGCCACGCGCCGCAAGTGGGCTGTGCATCAACGCGGTGGCGAGCCGAAGATTTTTGACTATGCGGACGTGTTACAGTGCGAAGTAGCCGAGGCGGGCGATCCGGAGGCCGAGGAAGTGGCTTCAAAACAGGAATTTGCCCAGCGTATCCTGGCAAATCCTGCCAAGGCGGCGAAAATAAACGCTGCCAAGCGTAATATGTGTCTTGGTATGGGCGTTGTTGTGGCGGTTCAGACGGGAAAAGACGAGGTTTCCAAATTAGAGATTCCCGTTATGACCGACGAAGTCAAACGCGATTCAAGCCTATATAAGTCGTATCGGAATGTCGCCGAGAAGATCAAGGCCGAATTTGATGCCATGGGAGGACTGGCCTAATTTTGGCGGCATACGTTTCTGAATGAGGAGTCTGTGCAATGGCAGGCGAATCTTATGCAATTCCCCCCAAAGATCGTGCTGTTGAGGGAATTCTTTGGTATATCCAGCACCATCAGCTTGCCAGCGGCGATCGCCTGCCGGCCGAGCGCGTGCTGTGCGAAGAGATTGGCGTTTCGCGTACGGCGTTGCGTGCCGGTATCACGCGGCTCATCTCGTGTGGAACGCTCGAGAGCCGTCGCGGATCGGGTACGTATGTGTGTCCTCCCAAGCCGCTGAATATCTTCCAGGAAACGTATAACTTCTCCGATGCTGTGCGGACTGCCGGCCTGCACCCCTCTTCTCGTCTGGTTTCCACCGGGACCATCGAGGCGGATGAGGCGCTTGCCGGCAAGCTTGGGGTGGCTGTAGGCGCTCCTTTGCTCCGCATGCAGCGCGTTCGACTTATCGAGGGCGAGCCGGCGTCAATCGAGACGGCTCACGTTAACCTGTCCCTGTGCCCATCGCTTCCCGAGCACGATTTTGAGTGTGAGAGCCTTTACGATGTCTTGCTCAAAGAAGGTGGCGTGCGTGTTGAGCATGGACGTGAGCATATCTCCATCTCGCGTTTGAACGTCGAAGAGGCCGAGCTGCTCCAGCAAGAAGAGGGAACGCCGGTGTTCTATGAGAGCACGATCGAATTTGATAAGGACATGCGTTTTGTGGAGCATTGCAAATCGGTGATTTTGCCCACAAAGTTCCGCTTTGCCGATAACGGCGAAAAGAACGGCATGAGGAGCGTGGCAGGTGAACAATGGCTGAAACAGTAGATGCCACCCCGGTTTATATGCGCATTCGACGCCGCGTCGAGGAGCGTATCGAGCGTGGCATATATCCCACGGGTTCCATGATTCCGTTCGAAAAAGACCTCGCCGAGGAATTTGGTACGACACGCTTGACCATTCGAAGGGCTGTCGATGAGCTGGTTCGGCGCGGGCAGATTCGACGCGTCCGCGGAAAGGGCGCGTTTGTGGCGCAGAAAGTGCCCGTTGCCTACGAGCGAACAGGAGGCTTTCGCGAGTCGGTTCGTGCTTCGGGCGGCGAGCCGTCCGTCCGCATCCTCGCGCGTTCCAAGCGTTATGCGGGCCCTTATTATGCCAACCTGTTTGGCATTGCCGAGGACGATTTGCTGTATTCGATTCGGCGTTTGAACTGCGTCAACGGCGATCCCGTATCGATTGAGGTGGCGTTCATTCCGTGCCTGCTGTTTCCCACAATCGAAAATATTGACGTGTCGGTCTTCAGTTTGTACGAGACCTATGAGATGTTGGGCCGAAAGCCGGTCATGGCGCAGGAGAAGCTCGATATCGAGGCGGTGGGTGCACGCGACGCGGGCTTGCTTGGCTTGGAACAAGGGGATCTTGTTTTGCTTTTGGAATGCGTGAGCTATGACGCGAGCGGTCAGGCTATCGAGTATGTAAAGTCCTTCAATCGTGGCGATGCGGGCGGCTACACCTATACGTATTAGCTGGTGCTTTGCATTACGCGCGGTAACAGCCGGTCTGTTTGGGCAATTTGACCGACTGTATATACAACCTTACATGGCTCAAAATCGACCGTTCGCCGAAGGGGATAAATTAATCGACAAAGAGGTATCAAAAAGCCGTAATCTGTAACTGTGATTGGTATCAAATACTAATGATTTGTTACGAGGTGAGACGATGAAGATGCTCGATTACGTTCAGCTTGCCCATGTGCGTATGGGAGAGAACCTCGAGCGTTCGTCTGAGCTGGTAGCGCAGCTCGTTGATATTTTCCAGTCCGGTTCTTTTGACGCACTGCGCATCGTTGCTTCGGGTTCGTCGCGCCATGCCGCCGATTGCGCCCGCGATTACCTGCAAGATGCGCTGCAGATGCAGGTGTCCGTTGTGACGCCCGAGGCCTTCGTCGATTTTGAACACACCTATCCACAGCATGCGCTTAACATCGCCGTCTCGCAGAGTGGCTATTCGACCAATACGATTGCGGCGCTCGATTACATGCGCACACACGATATGGCTGCAGTTGCGCTCACGGCAAACGTCGAGGCACCCATCAAGGAACACGCTGACATCGTTCTTGACTACGGTGTGGGCGTCGAGTCGGTGGACTTTGTGACTCTGGGCGTCGAGGTTCTCGTTGAGTATCTGGTGCTCTTTGGTATTTACGGCGGTCAGGCGCGCGGAACGGTTGACGCCAAAGGCGTTGCCCAGCGTCTTGACGACCTGCGCGAGGCTATCCAGGCCAATGCCGTGATGTGCAAGACCGCCGAGGCATATGTCCAAGACCACATGCTCGAGCTTTCTGAGCACACGCCCGCTATGGTCGTCGGCAACGGCCCCAACTACGGTGTTGCCGAGGAGGCGGCGCTCAAACTGAGCGAGACCATCAAGATTCCTGCCATGCATCACGAGGGCGAGGAGTTCGTCCACGGTCCCGAGATGCAGATAACCCCAGGCTACCTGGTGTTTATTGTCGACGATCCGCAGGGGTCGGAGCGTCTTGCGAATATCGCCGATGCGCTATCGAACGTTACGGCAAAAACGGTGCTGCTCACGGCCCATCCCAAGGGTAGGGCTCACGAGGTTGTGGTGCCTCAGGTGGCTCCGCTGCTCAGTGCAATTCCCAATCTCGTGCTCTTCCAGACGATTGCGGCAATAATCGCCGAGCGTCTGAAGTCATGGGACGTTCACCCGTATCTCGATGCTGTCTCCAAGCAAATGGAGGTCAAGGCGGAGGGCTACGAAGAGTCAGTCAATGCGCTTAAGGCCAAAGCGGCTGAGTGTTACGGAATGTAAGCGGGTTTTGATGCCCGTTGGCATGGGGGATGTGGAAACAACCCCAGAAAGGAGAGAAAAATGAAGGAAACCGAGAAGATCGAGATCATGCATTTCGACCAGGAGGGCTACCTCG
>URZB01000202.1 GCA_900552295.1 uncultured Collinsella sp. | reverse complement strand
ATCGTTGGGGCCAGGCCCGATTTTGCCTCTTGACAATGTCCTGCTCATATTAAAAGGAACGTCCCTAACTGCCGGGTTTAGGCTGTTAGGTCGAGTTCGTAGAGGAAGCTTTCGCGCGGCATGTCGTGACGGCGCTCTTCGCGGTTGGCGCGGTGCGTGGCCGTGCGCTTAAAGCCGTGCAGCTCGTAGAACTTCCACGAGCAGTTGGAGTCGGTGTACAGGTGCGCCCTCGTCGCTCCAAGCGAGGACAGGTGCGAGACCGCGGCATCGAGCAGAACCGTGCCAACGCCCAGGCCATGGACATCGCGATCCACGGCAAGCAGCGTGACCTCGTTGTCGTGCGGCAACGGGCTGCTCTCGAGCAGGCGGTTGTTGGTTCGGATGGTTGCGCGCACAAACGAGAGATACTCGGCGCAGGCATCAGGCTCCAGCTCACGCATCTGCGATAGCAGCGCGCGTTCGGTATCCATCCAATGCTCGTTGATAGTGACGCCGGAGTTCTGTCCTGCTCGTGCAAGTGCAATGCCGCGCGCCTCGCCGTCAATCACCGCTACCTGCGAAAACGTCGATGACGAAAGGCAATAGGCGAGGTCGCATGCGGCTTCAAGGCGGTTGTATTCATCGTTATCCGAATTGTTATGCCAAAGTTGCTGCAGAATCAGCGCGATGGCGTCGAAGTCTTCGGTATCAAACGGTCGGTAAAGAACCCGCGAGACCATAGTGCCTCTTTCTTTTGCGGATGCATATCGAGCACAGTTCTACCACGCCATTGGCATCAAATTATGGTGCCCCTGTGTTCCATGAACTCACCGTGCCCGGTGCTGTGCCCATCCCCTCCGCGTGCAAACTTTTTCTGCACATGCGCCCGTTGCGGGGTGCATCGATGCGCTCGATGCGCTACATTGAATCAGTATTTTCATTGCCGCTGCGCGAGCGCTGCAGATCGACGTATCACCGACTCACAGAGCACGGCGGCGTACCAGACAGGAGGACTGCATGGGATCTGATGTGAAGATCGCACGCGCGTTGATCTCGGTTACCGATAAAACGGGTGTCGTCGATTTCGCACGGACGCTGGTCGATGACTTTGGCGTCGAGATCATCTCTACGGGCGGCACGGCTCGTGCCATCGAGGACGCGGGCGTTCCCGTAACCCCCATCGAGGAGTTCACGGGCTATCCCGAGATGATGGACGGCCGCGTTAAGACCCTGCACCCCAAGGTTCACGGCGCGCTGCTGGCCCGCCGCGATTCCGAGCAGCACATGCAGGAGGCTGCTCAGCACGGCATTAAGCTGATCGACCTGGTCGTCGTCAACCTGTACGAGTTCGAGAAGACCGTCGCCAACCCCGAGGTCACCTTCGCGGACGCCATCGAGCACATCGACATCGGCGGTCCCTCCATGCTGCGCTCTGCCGCCAAGAACGCCGCGAGCGTTACCGTCATCTCCGACCCGGCCGACTATGATGCCGTCCTGGCCGAGATGCGCGAGACCGGTGGCTGCACCACGCTTTCCACCCGTCGTCGCCTGCAGGTGAAGGTCTACCAGACCACCGCCGCCTACGACACGGCTATCTCCCGTTGGCTTGCCGCCCAGGCAAGCGACGTGGCGGACACCTCTGCCAAGCTCGAGATCTCGCTGGAGAAGGTCGACGACCTGCGCTATGGCGAGAACCCGCAGCAAAAGGCCACGGTCTATCGCTTTGCCGAGGGCTGCGAGAATACCGCGAGCTCGCAGTTCCCGCTCGTGGGCTCCGAGCAGATCCAGGGCAAGCCGCTCAGCTACAACAACTATCTGGATGCCGACGCCGCTTGGAACCTGGTCCGCGAGTTCGACGAGCCGGCCTGCGTGATCCTCAAGCATCAGAACCCCTGCGGCTCCGCCGTGGCCGAGGACATCACGGCCGCCTACGACCGCGCCTTCGCCTGCGATCCCAAGAGCGCCTTCGGCGGCATCATCGCCTGCAACCGCGAGGTTCCCTATGAGCTGGTTGAGCACTTTGCCGATCAGAACAAGCAGTTCGTCGAGGTTATCATCGCTCCGAGCTACACTGCCGAGGCGCTCGAGCGCATGGCCAAGCGCCCCAACTTGCGCGTGCTGGCCACCGGCGGCGTGGACCACGGCGCCCAGGTGGAGCTGCGCTCCGTCGACGGCGGCATGCTGGTGCAGGAGGTCGACCACGTGACCGAGGATCCCGCGACCTTTACGTTCCCCACCGACCGCAAGCCCACCGACGCCGAGATGGCCGAGCTCGAGTTTGCCTGGAAGGTCTGCAAGGGCGTCAAGTCCAACGCCATCCTGGTCTCCAAGGGTAAGGCCGGCATTGGCATGGGCCCGGGTCAGCCCAACCGCGTTGACTCTGCACTGCTTGCCTGCGAGCGCGCCGAGGACTTCTGCGAGCGCGAGGGCGTGGAGAAGGGCGGCTTTGCCTGTGCAAGCGACGCGTTCTTCCCGTTCCGCGACAACGTCGACGTGCTTGCCGCGCACGGCGTGACCTGCATCATCCAGCCTGGCGGCTCCAAGCGCGACGACGAGAGCGTCCAGGCCTGCAACGAGCATGGTATTGCGATGGTCTTCACGGGGGCCCGCCACTTCCGCCACTAAGTAGGGAGGTGGCGCTGCGGCTTGCCCAGCCACCGCACCTTGCCGCTCATTCGTCGCTCGCGTACCCAAGTACGCGTCGCTCCTCTTTCACGGCAATCTGCGGCACCTGGGCAACCCTCGCCGACCTGTTAGGTTGACTGGGGAGGATGGGATGTTATCTCGTCCCTTGGACTAGCCTCGCTTCTAAAATAATCTCCGCAAAAGACGGTCGCTCCGTTTGGAGGGCCGTCTTTTTGGTATAAGAGGACGGAATGACTAACACGAAAGGTATGACCATGCCCCAGATTGATGATGCCGAGCTGTTTGGCAATGCCGAGGATCAGCGTGCGTACGAGGACTTTTGCGCCAATCAGGAGGCGGTCGAGAAGTTCACGCTCGACAAGCCCGCGCTTGTCTGCCGTTGGCGCATGTCCAACAAAAAGGTGCCCATGCTCAACCGCCACATCCGCGCACTGTCCGAGCGCCTGGTGCAGGGCGAGCCGCTTACCCATAACATGCTCAGCTGGGCCAAACAGCACGTTGAGTGGTCGCTTGCCGAGGGCGATTACACCGCACATGACGGCGTGCTCATGCTGGTGATCGACGTCAACGGCAACGCCGCCATGACGGTGGGGGAGTACGAGCCGCTCGCCGATACGTCGGCCAAGGCGCTGCGCGCCCGCTCCGCAGAGGCCCGCTCCGAGGCCGACGAAACCGGCGTGGCGCCCGAGCTGCTCGCCGCCGTCAACAACGGCGAGCTCGCCTTTGTGGTGCCAGCGGACGAGTGTCTGTGTGGCACGGCGACGCTCATCGAGCAGCTGGCCCAGACCAAGGGAATCCCGGTCACGCGCGTAGACATTCCCGCGCAGCTCAAGGGTGCGCTGTTCCTAGTGAGCGACGAGCACGGCGTGGTCCCCGCGACCGAGACGAACGCCTGTCTCTTATACACATCTCCGAGCC
>URZB01000201.1 GCA_900552295.1 uncultured Collinsella sp. | reverse complement strand
ACGCTAAAGAAGGCATCGCACCCGCGCAGCTGCTCCAGGCCCGAAAGGACGCGGGCCGCCGTCTCGCTCGTTGCCGAGGTGATCGAGAGCGCCATAAGCGTCTCGTCGGTGTGCAGGCGCGGGTTCTTGCTACCCAGGAAATGCGTCTTGAGCTTGCTGATAGGCTCAATCGCCTCATCACTAATGACCTCGAGCTCAAGGTCAACGCCCGAGACATGCTTAAGTGCATTCATGATGAGCGAGCTCGCGGCGCCCAGGCGCGTGGAAGTCTTGCCGGTCACCACGGAGCCATCGGGCATGACCATGGCGCCTACGGGGCCACCCGTCAGCTGCTCCCTGGTAAGGGCGGCCGAGCGTGCCGGCGAGTAATTCTTGTCGATACCAGCCTTCTTCATAATGATCTTGAGACGGTCGACTTGCTCATCGCCCACGCCGGTACGGCGCACATTTTCAACCGCGGTAAAGTAGCGGCGGACGATCTCCATCTTGGAAGCGTCGCGGCAGGCATCGTCATCGGTGATGGCAAAGCCGACCATATTGACGCCCATGTCCGTGGGGCTCTGGTAGGGGCTCTTGCCCAGGATCTTTTCCATCAGGGCACGGACCACCGGGAAGGCCTCGACGTCGCGGTTGTAGTTGACCGTAGTCTTGTTATAGGCCTCCAAGTGGAAGGAGTCGATGATATTCGCATCGTCAAGGTCGGCCGTGGCGGCCTCATAGGCGATGTTGACCGGATGCGTGAGGGGAAGGTTCCAGACCGGGAAAGTCTCGAACTTGGCGTAGCCGGCGGCGGTGCCGTGCTTGTGCTCGTGATAGAGCTGAGACAGGCAGGTGGCGAGCTTACCTGAACCAGGACCCGGCGCGGTGACCACGACGAGCGGACGAGTGGTCTCGACAAACTCGTTCTTGCCATAGCCGTCGTCGGACACGATCAGGTCGACGTCGTGGGGATAGCCCTCGATGGGATAGTGCAGCTTGGCGGGAATGCCGAGCGCGTTCAGGCGATTGCGGAAGACATCGGCGGCGGGCTGGCCGGCGTACTGGGTGATAACCACGGCCGCGACAGCAAAACCGTTGCCGCGGAACAGGTCGACCAGGCGCAAGACGTCCTCGTCATAGGTAATGCCCAGGTCGCCACGGGCCTTATTCTTCTCGATGTGGTTCGCGTTGATCGCGATGATGACCTCAACGTCATCGGCAATGCTCTTGAGCATGCGGAACTTGCTGTCCGGTTCAAAACCCGGCAGCACGCGACTCGCGTGATAGTCGTCAAACAGCTTGCCGCCAAACTCCAAATACAGCTTGCCGCCAAACTGCGAGATGCGCTCCTTAATATGAGCGGCCTGCAGCTCGATATATTTCGCATTGTCGAAACCCTGGCGCATGTATGGCTCCCGTCCCGTTTCCATTTAATGTTCTAGGCGATTATAACGGAGCCCGCCCTCCCCGATACCCAGACCATCAACAGGCACCAACCAAACACGCCCACCGCAACCACCGGGGACCCGGGGTAGATCATTTGGGACGGGAAACAAGGCACTCAGCACCAACAATGGCAGCGCCGCAGGTTGAGCATAAGCCAGCGAAAGCCCGCCAGAGCGAGCAAGGTGACGTGAAAGAGGAGGGCATTGACCTGGCGGTCATGCCCGACGATTGAAAGGCAGATCGCCGCTCTGGCGGGCGCGCAGCGACCTAGTTCTGCGAGAAGAACGGGAACTGCCTCGGGTCCACCGGCGGGTGCGGCATCGGTCCGCCCTGGGACCCACCCTGCGGGCCACCCTGGCCGCCCATCATCTTATCGATGGCGTCCTGAACTTCGCCCTCGAACTTTTTCATTCCCTCGTGCAAACGACGCTGACCGTCCTCGGAGCGCAGCTCCTCCATTTGCTCGGGCGAAATACCCAGTAGCTCGCCCAGCACGCCCATCATCTCGTTTCGCACGCGCTCGCTCGTATCCTCGTCGGCAAAGCGGCGCACCTCGGCACGCGCCAACGAATCGACCGTCACGCGCTCTTTACCGCTGAGTCCCAGATCGGACCACGCAAGCATGTAGGGCCAGGAGCGCTCAACAAACGAACGTGCCGAGACGATCGGTGCCGTCGGCAACATGCGGCGGGCAGCCTCACCCTGTCGAACGAGCATCAGCAGCAGCGAGCAGGCCTCAGGTTTGCCAGTGGCCATCGGGATATCGTCGAAAGATCGATTGCGGTCCACATGCGCCTCGAGCGCGCCATCGACCTCACCCGGCTCAAGCCCGCCAAGCAGCTGTGCCGCGCGGTCGAGCATATCGACCGGACCGTCGAGCGTCGAGAGCGCTTGCGCCAGCACGCGCTCCATACAATCTTCCACCGCGTTGAGCGTCACGAGCTCTTGGGGCACCACGGCAGACGTGCGATTGCGCACACGCGCCACAAACTCAAGCGTCGACAGGTACACATCGCCAAAGGGCGCAAAGTCGCCCTGGTAGCCGCCGCAAAGCGCCGGCGCCGCCAGCGCGTACTCGGTTTTGGACAGCGGGCTCAGCGCCATCGCACCCAGCTCGAGCGCCGTGTCCTCCAGCATGAGGCCCAGCGTGCGCGAACGCAGGCGCTCGGCATCGCCCGCCGACACGTCGCGATCGAGCACACGCGCCGCATCCGGTGCATCGCGCTCGACGGTGCGAATGTGCAAACGCTCGGCAATGGCGCGGACGGCGGCACAGCGGGCAGCCTCGGCCTCTTCCTGCGCTGGCGTAAAGATACGGTTGCGCCCCAGCACCAGGCCAATCACATTGCGCGGGCCCAGAGCGTCGACGGCCAGCGCCGCCAGCAAAGACGACGGCAAGTCACCCTCGAGTGCCACAACAGCACGCGACGCACCGCGGGCGCGGGCGTTGTCGCGCACGGCGAGCACCAGCGCCCGCCACAGCCACTCCTCGGAACGAAACTCGGGCAGCTCGTGGTCTTCCAAGGCATCGAGCATCACGCCGCGTTGAATCTCCTGAACCAGCAGGCTCTCCTCAAAACACGGCGCTTGGGCCACCACGCGGCCGCAGTCGTCGAGTACAAACGACCCGCCGGTATACACCGACTCGTCATAGGCACCGACCGGCGCCATGCAGGCAAACCATACGCTGCGCTTGGAGGCGATCTTGCGGTAGGCGCCGCTGCGAACGGCAGCAATGGCGGCAGTCTCGCGGTCGGTCATATCGAATGCGTTGAACTGGAAATAGGCAATGAGGTCGACGCCGGTCGGCAGCATCTCGAGCTCGCGATCCAGGTCAAAGATTACGGCGATGCGCACGCCGTCCACGTCGAACACCGGCGGCGCCCAACGGGTGTCGTTGTTCTCGCCACGCTGCAGGGCAATGCTCGAACGCGCCGGCACCACATGACCGTCCTTGAGCATCATGTAGTCGAGCAGCGGCTGGCCCTCAAACGAAACCGCCGCGGGCACGATGCAGATCATGTCAAGCTCCTGGATACGCTCGGCGACACCAGTCAAACCGGCAAGCACGTCGTGCTCAAAGTCGGCAGCGCCCACCAGGCCACCGGGCATGGCGCCCATAAAGAGCGGAGCCGGAA
>URZB01000200.1 GCA_900552295.1 uncultured Collinsella sp. | reverse complement strand
GTATCCAATCACCTGCGCAAGTACAAAATATCTGCTCAGATTGGCGACCGCATGTCGTCCCCATTTGCGTTCCAGTTTATCCATCCAGTTCATAAATCTGTCTCCTGTCTACATAGAATAGTGTATGTATGGTTACGGTCACTTCTGACCTTTCTGTCAACCAATTATACGGTTTTCAAATCCCTCTTGTCAACGCAGCGGCACGTTCTTTCCAACATTTTATAAAATCTTTATGTTTTCAGTCGTTGTCTTTTGTCAATTCTTGTCGTATAATGTTTTAGGTTTTGTTTTGAAATCATACTTATTTATAATAAGTTTAGTTACTTACACATGGAGGTTACATTTATGAGTGACAAGCAGTTACATAAACTTGGAATTGATATCGGTTCCACCACCGTCAAAGTGGTGGTGCTGGACGAACAGAATCAACTTCTCTCCCGCTCCTACGAGCGGCACTTCTCCAAGGTCCGGGAAAAGGCCTGTGAGATCCTGAACTCCATCGCCCCCCGCTTTTCGGGGCAGGACATCAAGCTGGTCATCACCGGCTCCGCCGGCCTGGGGGTGGCCAAGGCTGCCGGCCTGGACTTCGTCCAGGAAGAGTACGCCACCGCCGCCGCGGTGAACACCTACATTCCGGAGACCGATGCCGTCATCGAGCTGGGCGGCGAGGACGCCAAGATCATCTATTTCGACAACGGCATCGAGCAGCGCATGAACGGCACCTGCGCCGGCGGCACGGGCGCGTTCATCGACCAGATGGCAACCCTGCTGCACACCGACGCCAGTGGCCTCAACGAGCTCGCTGCCAACGCCACCACCATCTATCCCATCGCCAGCCGCTGCGGCGTTTTTGCCAAGACCGACGTGCAGCCGCTGCTCAACGAGGGCGCCCGCCCCGAGGACGTGGCTGCCTCCATCTTCCAGGCTGTCGTGACCCAGACCATCTCGGGCCTGGCGTGCGGCCGTCCCATTCGCGGCAACGTCGCCTTCCTGGGCGGCCCGCTGCAGTATCTCTCTGAGCTGCGCCACCGCTTCTACCTCACGCTCAACCTGGACGAGGAACACCGTATCGTGCCCCAAAACGCCCACCTGTTTGTGGCGAGCGGCGCTGCCATGGCGCACGAGTCCAACAAGCTCAGCACGTTCCCGCAGCTTATCGAGGCCATCGATGCCCTGGGTGACACACAAGGTGCCGAGGTCGAGCGTCTGGATCCGCTCTTTGCCAACGACGAGGACTTTGCCGAGTTCAAGACCCGCCACGACCAGGAAGTCGTCCCCAAGGGAAAGCTCGACGGCTACACCGGCCGCGTGTTCATCGGCATCGACGCCGGCTCCACCACCATGAAGGCCGCGCTCGTGGGCGAGGACGGTCAGCTGCTGCACACCTGGTACGGCAACAACAACGGCGACATCCTGGGCACGGCCAAGGTCATCATGGCCGATTTCTACAACCACATCCCCGCCGGCTGCACCATCGGCCACGTGACTACCACGGGCTACGGCGAGGCACTGCTCATCGAGGCCCTCAAGGCCGATTCCGGCGAGATCGAGACCGTCGCGCACCTGCGCGGCGCCAAGGCATTCCTGCCCGGCGTCGAGTTTATCCTGGACATCGGCGGCCAGGACATGAAGTGCCTGCGCGTCAAGGACGGCGTTATCGAGCACATCATGCTCAACGAGGCCTGCTCGTCGGGTTGCGGTAGCTTTATCGAGAGCTTCGCCGTCTCTATGAACATGGACGTGCGCGCGTTCGCCGACGCCGCCATCCATGCTAAGGCCCCCGTCGACCTGGGCAGCCGCTGCACGGTCTTTATGAACTCGCGCGTCAAGCAGGCGCAAAAGGAAGGCGCCACGGTGGGCGACATCGCGGCCGGCCTGTCCTATTCCGTCATCAAGAACGCCCTGTTCAAGGTCATTAAGCTGCGCGATCCCAAGGAGATCGGCAGCCAGGTAATCGTTCAGGGCGGTACCTTTATGTCCGATGCTACGCTGCGCGCGTTTGAGCAGCTCACCGGCGTTCATGCCGTGCGTCCCGACATCGCCGGCTGCATGGGCGCCTATGGCGCTGCCTTGCTCGCCCGCGATCGCGCTGGCGCCGACGGCACTTCGACCATTCTTTCTGCCGAGGACATCGCACACCTCACCGTGACGCAAAAGCATGTCCGCTGCGGCCGTTGCTCTAACAACTGCCAGCTTACCGTCAACGACTTTGGCGGCGGCAGGCGCTTCATTACCGGCAACCGCTGCGAGAAGGGCGCTGGCCACAAAAAGCAGAAGACTGAGGCCCCCAACCTCTTCAAAAAGAAAAATGAGCTGCTCTTTAACCGCGAGGTGCTGAGCCCCGACGAGGCCCCGCGCGGTACCGTCGGCATTCCGCGCGCGCTCAACATGTACGAGAACTACCCCTTCTGGCATGCGTTCTTTACGCGCCTGGGCTTTAGCGTGCAGCTGTCCGACCAGTCGAGCAAGAAGACCTACCAGGCGGGCATCGAGTCCATGCCGTCCGAGAGCGTGTGCTACCCGGCCAAGATGAGCCACGGCCACGTGATGAACCTCATCGACCGCGATGTCGACTTCATCTGGATGCCGTGCGTGCGCTGGGAGCGCAAGGAGGATCCGACTGCCGGCAACTGTTACAACTGCCCCATCGTTATGAGCTATCCCACGGCGTTGGCACTCAACATCGACGAGATCCGCGAGCAGAACATCGAGTTCCTGTATCCGTTTGTGCCGTATCACGACAAGACCGAGCTCAAGCGCCGCCTGTACCAGGTGCTCGCCGTCGACCGCGTGGCCGATGCTGAGGCCGGTCGCGGTCGCGTGCGCGGTCCCAAGATCACGCGCTCCGAGGTCGATGCCGCCGTCAACGCTGCCTTTGAGGCCGATGCGCGTTTCCACGAGGACATCCAGACCATGGGCGAGGAGGCTCTTAAGTGGGTCGAGGACCACGGCGGCCACGGCATTGTGCTCGCCGGCCGTCCCTACCATAACGACCCCGAGATCAACCACGCCCTGCCCGAGCTTATCTCGAGCTTTGGCTTTGCGGTCTTTACCGAGGATTCGCTCGCGCATCTCGTGAAGCCCGAGCGCCCGATCCGCGTCGTCGACCAGTGGATGTACCACAGCCGCCTGTACGCCGTCGCCCGTTTTGTGACGATGCGCAACGATCTGGACCTGATCCAGCTCAACTCCTTCGGCTGCGGTCTGGACGCTCTGACCACCGACCAGGTGCAGGAAATCCTGGAGGCCAGCGGCAAGATCTACACCGTGCTCAAGATTGACGAGGTGTCCAATCTGGGCGCCGCGCGCATCCGCATCCGCTCGCTCATGGCCGCGCTGCGCCAGCAGGAGGAGCTGCGCGAGATGCCCACGCAGCCGGGCAAGAGCTCGGCGGCCGTCGACATCGCGGCTGCGTCTGTCGAGACACTGCGCGCGGACAGGGCAGACGCCGTTTCCAAGGATGTCGAGCCGGTCGTGGCAGATGGCTGCGACTTGGGTACATTTGACTTCGCGCCTAATCGTGACGCTGCTTCGACCGAGTTTCCGCGCGCCGAGTACACGAACTGTCTCTTATACACATCTCCGAGCCCAC
>URZB01000199.1 GCA_900552295.1 uncultured Collinsella sp. | reverse complement strand
GAGATGTAGCTCCGTCTCGTGGGCTCGGAGATGTGTATAAGAGACAGGCCCATGCACGCAAAAGTGCGTCTCGGCAATCTGGGGCCCGTCCCCTTTAATATTTATAAATATGCAGGTCAGCGAGGTGCTAGCGATGTGCCAACGGATGCGCCGCCAGATAGACCTCGGTCAGTTGCGTGCGGTCGACATGCGTGTAGACCTGCGTGGTCGAAATATCGGCATGGCCCAAAATCTCCTGCAGCACACGCAGGTCGGCACCGCCCGCGAGCATGTGGGTGGCAAAGGAGTGGCGCAGGGTGTGGGGATGGAGCCCAACCAGCCCCACCTGGCGCCCACACCGCTCGCATATCGCATGCACGGCCTGGCGCGACAGGCGACGTCCGTTCTTATTTAAAAAGACCGCCGAGGTCTCCGTCCCGTGAGCATGGGCGGCCAGGAGAGTGCGCCCGTCACCTATATAGCGTGTCAGGGCACGCGCCGCGCTTCCCACCAACGGGGCCAGACGCTCCTTGGAGCCCTTACCGCGCACCAGGACAAACCCGTCATCGATATGGATATCGCCCACATCGAGCCCAACCAGCTCACTCACGCGCAAGCCGCAACCGTAAAGCACTTCCAAGATGGCGTGATCGCGCAGTCCCATCTCGCCCTCGGGAAAGTCTTGATCGAGCAGTGCCGAGACGTCCTCCACCGAAAGGTATTCCGGCAGGCGATCTGCCTTTTTGGGCAGGCGCAACGCCGCCGTCGGGTTTTGGGCCACGGCCCCATCGCGCACCAAAAAGGCATGCAGGCCCTTCACGGCAGCAAGCGCGCGCTCCACCGAGGCGTCGGAATAGCCTCCGTCGCGGCGATCGGCAACAAAGCCCTCCACGACCTGACGGGTCACCTCTTCAAAAGACGCAATGTCAGCCCGCTCCAGATAGGCGCAGTACGTCGTCAGGTCACGACGATAGGCCGCAATCGTGTTGCGCGCCAAGCCCCGCTCGACCGCGAGGTAATCGAGATACTCCCCCGCCGCCACGGCGAGCGACGAGGGAGTAGCTTCGGTATGTTCCTTATTCGCCGGCACCCTTAGTCCGTAGCGAGGTTCTTGGGCGTCACCTGCAAGCGATCGACGCCCTCATGCTGGCCGATCGAGGCGCGTACGAACTCGCGGAACAGCGGCTGCGGGTTGGTCGGGCGGCTCTTGAACTCGGGATGAGCCTGGGTGGCCACATACCACGGATGTACGTCGCGCGGCAGCTCGACCATCTCGACCAGACGCTCGTCGGGCGAAAGACCCGAGATAACCAGACCGGCGTCCTCGAGCTGGTCACGGAAGGCGTTGTTGAACTCAAAACGGTGACGGTGACGCTCGTAGACGAGCTCCTCGCCATATGCCTCGCGCGCGAGGGTATCGGCGGCAAGCTTGCACGGATAGGCGCCCAGGCGCATGGTGCCGCCCTTCTCGGTCACGTCCTCCTGCGAGCTCATCAGGTCGATGACACTATACGGGCCGTCCGGATCGAACTCGGAAGAGCTGGCGCCGGCAAGGCCGACCACGTTGCGGGCGAACTCGCACACGGCTACCTGCATACCCAGGCAAATGCCCAGATACGGAATCTTGTGCTCGCGGGCGAACTCGGCCGCGAGGATCTTGCCCTCCAGGGCGCGCTTGCCAAAGCCGCCAGGAACCAAGATGCCCGAGGCGTCACCCAGGACCTCGGAGACGTTCTGCTCGTCGAGGCTCTCGCCATCGACCAGCTGCACGTCAACGTGGCGATCGTAGAACACGCCCGCGTGGTGCAGGGCCTCGATAACCGACAGGTAGGCATCGGGCAGCTGCGTATACTTGCCCACGACGGCGATCTTCACCTTGTCGGCGTGCTGGTTGGCATGGTTCTGCTTGCGCAGGAACTCGTTCCACTGACTCATGTCGCGCTCACGCGGGTCCAGACCCAGACGCTCGCAAATGCGCAGGTCAAAGTCCTGCTCGGCGAGCAGCTGCGGAACATCGTAGATGCTCGCGCAGTCCTCGTTGGTAAAGACGCAGTCGGTGTCGACGTCGCAGAAGCTTGCGATCTTGCCGCGGATGGCATCGTCGATATGGTGATCGGAGCGCAGAACGATAATATCGGGCTGGATACCAAAGCTGCGGAGCTCCTTGACGGAGTGCTGCGTCGGCTTGGTCTTGACCTCGTGGGCGGCGGCGATATAGGGAACGAGCGACACGTGGATGTAGCAGACGTTCTCGGGGCCGGCCTCCTTGCGATACTGGCGAATGGCCTCGACAAACGGCTGCGACTCGATGTCACCGATAGTGCCGCCCAACTCAGTGATGACCACGTCGGAGCCGGTCTGCTCCTCAATACGACGGAACTTATCCTTAATGGCGTTCGTGACGTGCGGAATCACCTGCACGGTGCCGCCCAAAAAGTCACCGCGACGTTCACGGGCGATCAGGCTCTTATAGATGGCACCAGTCGTAAAGTTGGAATCGCGGGTCAGGTTCTCGTCAATAAAGCGCTCGTAGTGGCCCAGGTCCAGATCGGACTCGTAACCGTCCTCGGTCACAAAGACCTCACCATGCTGGAACGGGCTCATGGTGCCGGGGTCGACGTTCAGATACGGGTCGGCCTTTTGCATCGTTACCTTGTAGCCGCGCGACTTGAGCAGACGGCCCAGCGAGGCCGCGGTAATACCCTTGCCCAGAGATGAAACCACGCCGCCGGTCACGAACACATGCTTGGTCATATTGAGTTACCTGCGCTTCCCGTAGAAGTTGTCCATACACATCTTACGGGTCTTCATTGTAATACTCGCGACGCGCGCCGCACGCAATTTTTCTTACGCGCAATCGCATTTCTCCATCTCGAAACAAAACGCCGTCCGGTTGCCCAGGCGGCGTCGCTTCCACTATGAATGCACGCTGTTATCGATCGGCGACTTCGTCCTTGATCAAGTCCTGCACAAGCATACCGGCACGGATGCCCTCTAGATACCATTCGCCACGCTCCGTGAGACAAATACCATTTGCGAGCTGGCCGCCGTCGTCGCTGTAGCGCGAGACGACCTCGATGATGTCTTCGGATTCCAAGCGCTCAATTGCCGCGCGGGCGCGATACGGAGACACCCCCACACGCTCGGCAAGCGTCTTGCGCGAAAAGCCATAAAATCCGCCGTTGTCTTCGGACAGCTGTGCGATCTCCATCAGCACCTGCACCTCGACACGCTTCATATCGTTGACACTCGCACGACCCTTGCCAGCCATGGCAGCCTCCTCAAACCGAGCACGGGCATCACTTGCACCGTGCGCGACCGGCACACCCCATGATGGCCGGCAACATCCATCATGCGGCATCCCCGCAAAAGGATGAAACAATTAGGGTTATTGTATACCGCCCAAATCGCTTATAGGCAGGTAAGCGGGCTATTTTTAGGTTAAACGGTAGCTTTGTTGATAAAAGGGGCACACCGAATGCATACCCGATGTGCCCCTTTCAGACCAATTTATCCAGGCTTAGCGGTGGAAGAAACCACGGCGCTCGAACTTGGGCTCGCAGCACACGTTGATGCCCAGCTTGCGCAACACCGTCTCGTCCGTCGGCGAGATGATCACGCTAAAGACTGTCTCTTATACACAT
>URZB01000198.1 GCA_900552295.1 uncultured Collinsella sp. | reverse complement strand
TCTGCACGCTGCCGATCGGTTATGCCGATGGCCTATCGCGTACGCTTTCCAATCGTATGGATGTGCTGTATCGCGGCGAGCGCGTGCATCAGGTTGGCAATATCTGCATGGACCAGTTTATGGTCGCCATTCAGTCCAACCCGGCACACGAGATTCCCGAGGCCGAGTATGGTGACGAGATGATCATTGTCGGCCGCGATGGCGATGCCGAGATCACTATGGACGAGATGGCCCGACTGCGCGGAACGATTAACTACGAGGTCGCCTGCGGCTTTGGCATGCGTCTCGACAAGGTCTACGTGTAGGAGCCGCTATGGGCGTCATGCACATCCCCGGCCATACCCATCAGGCACCACGTGAGGTCGCACTCGAGGAAATTGAGGCCGTTCTGGGCGATTGTCACCTCTGCCAGCTCTATCAGTCGCGTCACAATATCGTGTTTGGCGTGGGAAGCCCCCGCGCTCGCGTGATGTTTATTGGTGAGGCGCCGGGCCGCAATGAGGATTTGCAGGGCGAGCCCTTTGTGGGGGCGGCAGGCGAGGACCTCAACGGCATTTTGTCGCTGGCGGGGCTCAAACGCGAAGACGTCTACATTGCCAACGTGCTTAAGTGCCGCCCGCCGGGAAACCGCAATCCGCGTCCCGAGGAAGTGCTGGCTTGCTCGCCGTTTTTGCGTGAGCAGATTCGAAGCATCTGGCCTGATATTATCGTGACGCTCGGCAACCCCGCGACGCACTTTGTGCTTAAGACCGAGATTGGCATTACTAAGCTGCGCGGCAGGTTCCACCAGATGGGGCATTTTGTAGTAATGCCCACTTTTCATCCGGCAGCAGCGCTGCGCAATCCGGCGTGGCAGGAGCTACTGGAGGAAGACTTTAGGATGCTGGGCGATTATCTGGAGCGACATCCCGCACCAGAGGACGCCTCGGAATAATAAGGAGCATATATGTCCCTGGAGCGCCTGGGGGTAGGTACTTACAAAACGACTTGCGCTGCCGATACGGAGTACTTTGGCGAGCTAATTGCACCGTGTCTTGAGGACGGCGATGTGCTCATCCTGACCGGAGGCCTGGGAGTGGGCAAAACTCACTTTACCAAGGGCGTCTCGCGCGGGCTGGGCGATGGGCATATGGTTACGAGTCCTACGTTTGCGCTCATGGCCGTTCACGATCAAGGTCGTATTCCGCTGTTTCACTTTGATCTATACCGCCTGGAGCATGCCTACGAGCTCGAGGATACGGGCATTTTCGATGTGCTGGGCTATGAGGGTGCTTGCCTGCTGGAATGGGGCGAACAATTCCAGGACGAGCTGACGGATGAGTATCTTTCGGTGACGCTCAAGCGTGATGAGGGCGACAGCGATGTGCGAACGATAACGCTTGAGGCGCACGGTGACCGCGCAATGGAGCTTTCCCATTTGATTGATAAGGCTGTACAAGATGAGCTTGCATAACGACAACGCGCTGGTGGTGGCGCTCGATACCTCGACCGACATGCTTGCCTGCGCGGCAAGCTGGATTGATGGGCAGACGGGCGAGACGAAGCTCGTGAGTGGCGACTACATGTGTCGCCGTCACGCCAACGTTGAGCTCGTGAATACCGTTGATGGCGTGCTGGCTCAAGCCGGTCTGGATCGCAGCGATGTTGGTTGCTATGTGGTCGGCCGCGGCCCGGGGTCCTTTACGGGTGTGCGCATCGGCATCTCCACTGCCAAGGGCCTCGCGCGTGGTGCCAATGTTCCGCTGCTGGGCGTGTCGACGCTCGACGCCTGCGCTTGGACGGCGTGGAAGGCTGGCGTGCGCGGCAAGCTTGGTATCTTGGCCGATGCTATGCGCGGTGAGGTATATCCGGCGCTGTATATGCTGGTCGATGAGGGTCCCGAGCGTCTGTTTCAGCGCGAGCGCGTGGTCAAGGCCGCCGTGGCGCTTGATGAGTGGCGTCAGACCGCGGGCTGGGATCAGGTTCAGCTAACTGGTGACGGTCTCGTGCGTTATGGCAAGCTGCTGGGTGAGGACGAGACGGCACGCTGCGTGGAGCGAGGCCTGTGGTGGCCCTCGGGCGAGGGCCTGCTGATGGCGCACGCCGCAGGCGATGGCGATCCCGCTCGCGTCTTGCCGATCTACACGCGCCTTTCGGACGCCGAGGAAAACGAGCGCAAGCGCCTGGGCCTTGCCGAGAGCGCGCAGAGTGAGGTGACAGGTGTTGCCGACGAGCTCGCTGGGCGTCATCTGCAATTCCGCCCCATGGGCGCGGCGGATGCCGAGGGCGCGAGCGCACTGGAGACCGCCTGCTTTGAAGGCGCCGGACACGAGGCGTGGACGCCGGGCATGTTCTTGTCCGAGCTGGGCGAGGACGTTGCCGCTCCGCGTAGCTGGTGGGTGGCGCACGACGACGGTCAGTTGCTGGGTCTTGCCGGCGGCATGGTCGTCGACGGGGACGTGCAGATTATGGACGTTGCCGTCGATCCGACTCATCGCCGTGAGGGTATCGCCCGCAAGCTTCTGTCGCACGTGAGCTATGACGCGCAGATGCTCGGCTGCACCACGGCTTCGCTTGAGGTTGAGGACGGCAACGAGGACGCAATTGCACTCTATGCCGCCCTGGGCTTTACCGAGGCGGGTCGTCGCCGTGGCTACTACGGTGCCGACAAGGATGCCATCGTCATGACGGCTCCGCTGCCCCTCGTGCTTCCGGTCGACAATGCTTCGCCCGAGCCGACGGCAGCCGAGCAACGCGTATGGCCGCTGCCTGCGCCTGGGCGCTCCGAGGGGGAGCGCGCCGAAATTGAGCGCCGCCGCCTGGTGCTCGCTATCGAGAGTTCCTGCGACGAGACGGCCGTGGCGATTATCGATGCGGATGGCAATATGCTGGCCAACCAGGTGTCGACACAGATTGATTTTCATGCCCGCTTTGGCGGCGTGGTGCCCGAGATCGCCTCGCGCAAACACGTTGAGGTGATTGTGAGTGTCGTGGATGCGGCGCTCGAGGATGCCGCAGCATCGCTTGGTCTTGAGGGTGGAGCCATTGCTCCCAGCGAGCTTGCCGCCCTGGGCGTGACACAGGGTCCGGGCCTGGTGGGCGCCCTCGTGGTGGGCGTTGCCTTTGCCAAAGGCTTTGCCTACGCTGCCGGTAAGCCGCTCGTATGCGTCAACCATCTGGAGGGGCATCTGTTTGCCAACCTGCTGGCGCAACCCGACCTCAAACCGCCGTTTATCTTCACGCTTGTCTCGGGTGGGCACACCATGCTCGTGCACGTGAAGGCGTGGGGCGACTACGAGGTGCTCGGTGAGACGCTCGACGACGCTGTGGGCGAGGCCTTCGACAAGGTAGCCAAGGCGTTGGGTCTGGGCTATCCCGGTGGCCCCATCATTTCCAAGCTGGCCGAGACGGGCAACCCCAAGGCGATCGATTTCCCCCGTGCGCTTAACAGCAGGGGAGACTATCGCTTCTCGCTTTCGGGCCTTAAAACCGCTGTGACGCTCTACATTGAACAGGAGACCAAGGCCGGGCGCACGATTCACCTGCCCGATCTGGCAGCTTCGTTTGAGGCAGCTGTCTTTGACGTGCAGTACAAGCTGTCTCTTATACACATCTCCGAGCCCACGAGACGGAGCTACATCTCG
>URZB01000197.1 GCA_900552295.1 uncultured Collinsella sp. | reverse complement strand
GGGCCAGCGCGATCGCGCCCAGGCCGCACGTCCGCAGCGCGATCGCAACCGCGACGCTGTCCAGGCTCCCAAGGGCGAGTTTATCGAAGGTCGTCGTGCTGCCGCCGAGGCGCTACGCACTGGTTTTCCCATCAAGTGCGCGCTCATTGTCGAGGGTGGAGAGCGCGATGCCGCCTTGTCGCGCCTGGTCGACGACCTCAACGCCGCGGGCGTCCGCATTAAGTATGTGCCGCGTGCGCAGCTCGACGCACTGTCGAGCCATGGCGCTCATCAGGGCATCGCACTCGAGGTTGGCAACTTCCCCTATGCTGATGTCGCCGATATTCTCGACCGCGCAGGCGACGGTCCGGCGCTTGTCGTCGTGCTCGACCATGTGACCGACGACGGCAACTTTGGCGCCATTGTGCGCTCCGCCGAGGTCGTGGGCGCGGCCGGCGTCGTCATCGCCAACAAGCGTGCCGCCGGCGTGACCGTGGGCAGCTACAAGACCTCGGCCGGTGCTGTCATGCATCTGCCTATCGCGCAGGTTCCCAATATTGCCCGTGCACTCGATGACCTCAAGGCCGCTGGTTTTTGGGTGGGCGGCGCCTCCGAGCACGCCGAGGGCAGCTGCTGGGATGCTCCCTTCGAGGGCCGCGTGGCGCTCGTCATGGGCTCCGAGGGCGACGGCATCTCGCGCCTGGTGCTCGAGAAATGCGACTTTTTGACCAAGCTTCCCCAGCGCGGCATGACCGAGAGTCTCAATGTTGCCCAGGCGACCACGGCGCTGTGCTTTGAGTGGCTGCGCCGCAACGTCGGCGAGCTCATGGGGGAGGAGTAGCGCATGTCCAAAAAGAACCGTGCCAAGTCCAAGGCCAAGCGCTTTGGCGAGGGCTCGGCCAAGCCGATTGTTTCGGCCGCGACCTACGGCGTGGGCGGCAATGCGTTTGCGCAGGCCATCGCCGACCCGGTCTCGACGGTGCACTCCAATAAGCCCGAGCTGCTGGTGGTCGACGGCTACAACGTGATCCACTGCACGCCGCGCTACGAAAAGCTCGTGTACGACCATTCAGACGATCCGTATTCCAGCGACGTTCACGATATGGCACGCACCGCCCTCATCAACGACGTCGCCGCCTTTGCCCAGGGCCGCTACGAGGCCGTGATCGTGTTCGACGGCGCGGGCAATATCTCCAACGAGCGCCCCAACCTGCCGGCCCGCGGCGTGCGCATCGAGTTTTCGCCGACGGGCGTCTCTGCCGATACCGTGGTGCAGAAGCTCTGCATCGAGGCGCGCGAGGAAGGCCGCGCGTGCTCCGTGGTATCGAGTGACGGCACGATCCAGGCCGTCGTCATGGGCAAGGGCGTCACGCGCATCTCGAGCCGTATGCTGGTGGACGAGATCAAACAGATCGACAACGACGTGCACGAGGCCGAGGAGGCCCCGCAGATCAAGATGACCCTGGGCAGCCGTCTAAGCCCCGAGGCCCTGGCCAAGCTCAAAGCTCTGCGCGGGAGGTAGGGGAGTTGGCGGGGCGATGCTGTCTCGCTAACTCCATTCAGCGATGTCGATCATTCTTTCGAGGCGCCATGTTAGCGCCTCTTTTAGATAAGGCAGTCTCGCTGTAAGAGCGTCGTTTTTGGATAGGATTTCGATTGCCTCGTCAACGAAACCCTCGAGTTTGTCGCCGTCAAACCAGCCCATGTCCTCGACGAGCAACATTTGTTTGGCGGGGCTTGAATGAAATTGTGCGCTGGTAAAACTGTGCTCTCCCGCCCTAAGCTCCTCTAGTGATATGTTGCACCAGAGTGATGAGCCCGAATCGAAGATAGGGGCAGGTCTGCAGGCTAGCGTGTTTACGTTTCGCACAAGGCCAAAGTTACGCCAATGACGATCGTAGTTGGCGATGATGTCGTCGCACACGATCATGCGGTCAAGGGCGTCTTTTATATCCGTCGCTCCAAGCTCCTCGCAGTTTGCTACATACCGTTCGTAATCGGTTAGTCGCTTGTCTGCATTTGCATGCTGGTTTACATAGAACGCAGGGACATACTCTTCTTCATCAGTTAAGAAGACATCGCATATGCTCAGGGCGGAAGTGCCCGTGCCCTCGAGCGAGTAAGGCACATAATCGCAAGCGTTTAGGATGCGACGGTGAAGTGCAGTCGCCACCAGCTCGTTATAAGGTTCCTGGTTTAGATGTGCACCTGCCTTGTGGAGGATTCGACGGTCATCCTCGCATGTCCAGTACTTTTGAAGATTGCCGTCCGAGGTGTTATCGGGCTTTGCGGCAGCTGCCTTGCCCTCTGGGGCGAAGGGCGCGATGCTGAGAGAGACGTCGTCAAAAGCATTATTGAAGAAATTGATATCTTCCCACGCGAGACCGGAGTCTTGGGGCCTAATCCAATACTGGTCGGATAAGGAGAGGCCAAGATTTCGCTGGACGAGTTCATCGGTAACATCGACTGCGGCTTCTGCAAGCAGGGAGGCTAGTCCAATGCGTGCGAGCGGGATACCGCGGCCGCGCCACCAGATGCGGAAGGAGTCGAGCGATATGGGGCTATTGGGGCCAAATACTCCAATAGGGGCGTGGGCGTAATCGACGTCGGCGCCGATGTGGGTGAAGTCTTTTCGCGATGTGCTGTAGACCAGTTGGGCTACTTCGTGCGTGCGGTTCATGAGGGTAAATGCGACTTCGCTTTTCCCATGCCCACGACGAGGTCGTCCCCCTCTTTTGGTTGCGGAGCGGAGTCGCGCGTCTACGCTGTCTTTGTCGATGAGCCACACGCCAGAAGCCTTGCGGGCGGTCAGCGCGCCGTTCTTAATGAGCTCCTGCACCCTGCGCGGGCTGATGCCGAGCAGCTCGGCTGCTTCCTTGGTAGTCAACATCGCGAAACCCTTCGCCAGAACGAATAGTTTTATATAGCCAATTGTAATTAAAACTATTCGTTCTGGCGAATGGTTTTAAGATTGAGGGCGCACTGACAGAAATGAACGGGCCTGGTACGCGCTGTTGCTGGATTTTGCATATTTATATAACGCCGTGCGGCCTGTTGCGCCCCGTCCGCAATTCCATTATTCTTAACAGGCTTCGCGCGAAAGCGCCAAGTGTGCCAGTGTGGCGCAACGGTAGCGCAACTGATTTGTAATCAGTGGGTTGCAGGTTCGATTCCTGTCACTGGCTCCATGAGAGTTTCGGGCTCTGTCTCTATATGGGACAGAGCCCGTTTCTATTTAGGTGGCGCGCCATCAGGTTAGCGCCCATCCCGTTTTTGGTTTGTCTCGTCCTCCAGTTTGTCTAAATCTGTAACACCAAGACCGATATTTGGCATCTAACTGTTACAGATTGAGATGAAACTTAGGGTGTTTTAGGAATATCTTGATCTGTAACATGTAGAAGCGGAATAGGCCTCTTGCTGTTACAGATCGAGACAAGGGCGGGTGCGGACCTGGATGTTCTGCTCGAGCGTGGATTTCTGGACACGCGAGCGAAGAAAATCTTCCGACCGGAGAACGAGCGTGGATAATTAACTTGGATAGGGAGCTAAGGTAAACACCGATTGTCTATCGAAGGCTTTAGAAACGACGACCCCGATTTCATTGTGGAATCGGGGCTTATAGGACAAAATGTGTGTCTACTTTAGGGGCATCGGCGCAGGTCGATGCC
>URZB01000196.1 GCA_900552295.1 uncultured Collinsella sp. | reverse complement strand
GAGATGTAGCTCCGTCTCGTGGGCTCGGAGATGTGTATAAGAGACAGCGATCATGTCGGTAAGCTGCTCGCCGTTGACCGTAAGCACGCGCATACCCGGCTCGATTCCCACATCCCATGCGGGCGATTCGGGACGCACGTTCTTAACGAGCGCGCCCTCACCCGGCTCGGGGTCGCGGCTGCGCCCGTAATCGGCCACCTCGGCGGCGTATGCGGGTACGGTCTGGTCCATGATTAGCGGCAAAGCTCCTTGATGCGCGCGACGGCGCGTTCGATGTGTTCTTGCGGGGTGGAGGCACCGGCGGTTATGCCGATGTGGTGAGCGTCGGTAAACCACGCGGCCTGGAGCTCGGAAGCTTCCTCGATGTGATGCGTGCGCTCGCAGGCGTCGGCACAGATTTGTGCCAAGCGACGGGTGTTGCCCGAGTTCTTGCCGCCCACCACGACCATGCAGTCACAGCGGTTGGCAAGTGTGGCTGCTGCCTGTTGACGCTCACTCGTGGCGGCGCAGATGGTGTTGATTACGCGCAGTTCCTGCACGCGCGGGGTGATGGCAGCAACGACTTCGGCGAGGTTCTGCGCGGTTTGGGTGGTCTGCACAACCAGGCCCACCTTGCCCTTGAGCGCCAGCGCGTCGGCGTCGGCGGCGCAGCTCACGACCTGGGCGTCATCGCCGGCGTGGCCCAGAATGCCCTCGACCTCGGGGTGGCCGGGCTCGCCCACGACGATCACGCGGTAGCCCTCGCGCACCAGGCGCTCGGCTGCCACGTGGACCTTCTTCACGTACGGGCAGGTGGCGTCGACCACGGTAAGGCCACGCTCGCGAGCGGCATCGATCACCTGCGGCACGACGCCGTGGGCGCGGATGATCACGGTGCCCGATGCGGCATCGTCTAGGGTCTCGGCCAGACCGATGCCCGCCTCGGCGAGCTCGCGCACCACGATGGGGTTATGGATGAGCGGACCCAAGGTATGGACCTGAGCGCACTCCCCTGCCTGCGGCGCTGCGGCCAGTGCCATGTCGAGCGCGCGCTGCACGCCGTAGCATGTGCCGGCATGCGCGGCAATCTCAATGGTGGGGACGACCTCCTCAGCGGCGGCCGCGGCGGTATTCATGACGTTCTCTCCCATGGTTAGAACCTGCCCGGATGCTCGGCGCACAGCTCATCGCGCATGGCGTAGACGCGGTTCATGGCCTCGGACTCAAACCAGGCCAGACGCTCCGTGCGCTTAAGCCCGGCCGGCGCGTCGGAAAGCGAGACGGCCTTGCCGGCGCGGATCCAGCACTTCTTGGGACGCATGATCATTTTGCCCGCAGGCGTGATGTCGGACCAGCCGCAGATGGCGAGCGGGTTCACGGGCGCCTTGCCCATCTGAGCGATGAGCGCAAAGCCGCCGTGGACCTCGGGCTTGATCTCGCGCGAGCGGATGCGCGTGCCCTCGGGGAAGATCAGGACGTCCTCGCCGCGCTGCAGCGCGTGCTGGGCGGCGCGCAGGCATTTCATATCGGCAGTACCGCGCTCCACGGGGATGCCGCCAACGCGGCTAAAAGCCCAGCGCACAATCTTGCTCTTGGCAAACTCGGACTTAAAGATGGGGCGAATGCGGCGGCCGCCAAAGAACAGCGCCGTCTCCACGGCCAAGAGCTCAGCCATCGAGGTGTGGTTGCAGATGACCACGCTGCCGCGGCCTTCCTGGCGCTCAAACAGCAGGTCAGCGTCCTCGACCTTCCAACGCCACATGAGCTTGGAGAAGGCCCAAAGGATGGCCATGACTACGACGACGGTGCCGCGGATGAGCGCCGGAAACTCGTCATAGGGGGCGTTGTAATAGTCCTCGGGCGTCTGCTTAAACAGGCGCATGGGCTACCTCCTTTGGTTGATGAGGCCCTCGATAATGCGGACGACCTCGTCGATGGTATGGGCGGTGGAGTCGACGTGCACGGCGTCCTCGGCGGGGACGAGCGGGGCGACCTCGCGGCTGCTGTCGAGCTTGTCGCGCTGCTTGAGGGCGTCGAGGGTCTCGTCGACCTCGGCCTCGAGCTGCTCGCTGGTGAGCGGCTGGGCGTCGTTCTGGTGGCGCTGCAGCACGCGGCGACGGGCGCGCTCGCGCGGGTCAGCGGTCAGGAAGACCTTGACTTGCGCGTTGGGGAATACGACGGTTCCGATGTCGCGACCCTCAGCCACGATATCGCGGTCCTCGGCGGCGCGGCGCTGATGGATGAGCATGGCTGCACGCACGCCCGGGTAGGCCGAGACCTTGGAGACGTTGGCGTCGACCTGCGGGGTGCGGATGGCAGCCGAAGCGTCCTGGCCGTCGATGGTCAGGCGAGTGTCTTCGCCGGTGCCGTTGGTAAAGCGGATCTCGATCTGCTCGGCGAGAGCGTCGATGGCCGCCTCGTCGTCCAGGTCGATGCCGCGGTCGAGCGCGGCGAACGTGACGGCGCGATACATGGCGCCCGTATCGAGCTTGTTAAAGCCCAGCTGACGGGCAATCTCCTTGGCGATGGTGGACTTGCCGGAACCGGCGGGGCCGTCGATGGCGACGATCATGCAATGCTTCCTTTCGGTGGTTGACGTGCTGGTATGGGACGCGGGCGCTGCGGCTTGGCGGTCTGCCTAGCCGGTGTAGCGCTCGCGGTAGGTGTTGCGCTTGGGCGCGGAGCCGTGGCTGCCGTGGTGACGCGTGCGGCTGGCGGGCGTGTCCTGGGGCTTGCTGCTGCCGCGCTTGGGGCTGGCCTGCTTAGGCGAGATGCCGCCGGCCTTGAGGATCTGCACCTCGCGGTCGGTGAGCTCGCGCCACGAGCCCTTGGCCACGTCCTTGAGCTCCAGGCCGGCAAAGTTGCAGCGATGCAGGCGGATCACGGGATGGTGAATCTTGCTCAGCATGCGTTTGACCTGGTTTTTACGACCCTCGCGGATGATGACCTCCACGGCGGTGGTGCCGGGCTTGACGCCCTGGGGAGCTACGGCCTCGGCCTCGCGTGCGGCGATGACGCGGCAGATTGCCGGCTGGCATAGGCCGTCGTCGAGCTCGATGCCACGGCGGAGCGGGTCTAGATCGCGGTCGGACAGATCGCCGTCAACGAGTGCCTGGTAGGTCTTGTAGACATGCTTGCTGGGATGCAGCAGGTCCTGCGACAGATCTCCGTCGGTGGTAAAGAGCAAAAGGCCCGTGGTATCGCGGTCCAAGCGGCCCACCGGGAAGAGCCCTGGAAATCGGTCGCGGGGAACCAGGTCCGCCACACAGGGGCGCTCTTGTGGGTCGCTCATGGTGGTGAGGTAGCCGGTCGGCTTGTAGAGCATCAGGTACACGGCGCCCTGGTTGAGCTGGACGGGCATGCCGTCGACCTCGATGTGATCGCGGTCCACATCGACTTTGGTGCCCAACTCGGTCGCGACCTCGCCGTTGACGGTCACGCGGCCGGCGGTCATCAGGTCCTCCGACCCGCGGCGACTCGCCACGCCCGCGCGCGCCAAAAAGCGCTGCAGACGCATGGTATGCGGGTAGACGGGCTGGGCGTCGGACTTGTGCGCATCCGCGCTGGACGCCGCAACGCCGGCGCGCGTCTCCCCTGCTTCGTTAGTCCTCGTCATGCGTATCCTCCGCAGTGTCGTCGGTGGACAGCGTTTCCTCGCTGCCGACCGCCTCGACATCATCAATAT
>URZB01000195.1 GCA_900552295.1 uncultured Collinsella sp. | reverse complement strand
GGCTCGGAGATGTGTATAAGAGACAGGTTCTGTCACCTTGGCACCGCGCGCGGTGCGCACCTGCAGTTTCGCAGCCATAATGGTGGCAAGACAACCAAGAGGGGAGCGAAATCCATGGCGCTGATTTATGTCGTTGAGGACGACGAGCCCATTCGTCGTGAGCTTGTCGACATCCTTGCCCGCGCCGGGTTTGAAATCGAGGCCTGCGAATCGTTTGAGCATGTCTCGCACGATATTCTCGCCGCCGCGCCCGACCTGGTGCTGCTCGACCTCACGCTCCCTGTCAAAGACGGCCAGCACATCTGCCATGAGGTCCGTCGCGAATCCGAGGTTCCCATCATCGTTCTCACGTCGCGCACGACCGAGATCGACGAGGTCATGGCCATGACGCTCGGCGCGGACGACTTTGTTCCCAAGCCCTATAGCGCGCGCGTGCTCGTGGCGCGCATCAACGCACTGCTGCGCCGCACCACGGCGGCAGGCGAGCGCAGCACACTTGTCCACAAGGGGCTGGAGCTCGACCTCGCCCGCTCCATGGTCACCAACACGCAAACGGGCACCAGCACCGAGCTCACCAAAAACGAGCTGCGTATCCTCTCGCTGCTTCTGAGCCGCGCGGGCAAGATCGTTTCGCGCTCGGCCATCATGCAGGACCTGTGGGACTCCGACGCCTTCGTGGACGACAATACGCTCACCGTCAACATCAACCGCCTGCGCACCACGCTCGAAAAAATCGGCATCAAGGGGTATTTGACCACGCATCGCGGCCAAGGCTATTCGGTCTAGGGGCCGGCTATGTCGTTTGGCAAGTTCTTTAAAGATGCGCTGCTTCCCGTCGCCGTGTGGACGTGCGGTGTGCTGCTGAGCTGCTTTGTGCTGACGGTCGCCGGCGCACCCGTTTCTATCGTGGTCGTGGCGGTCGGCGTGTCCTTTATCTTTGGTATGCTCGGCATCGTGATCGAGTACGCGCGCCGTCGTCGTTTTCTGCGCCAGCTGGAGCGTGCGGCAGAGGAGCTCGAGAGTCCCGCATGGGTGCAGGAGATGGTGCAATGTCCGACCTATGCCGAGGGCGAGCTCGAGTACGAGGTCTTGCGCCGGGTGGGCAAAGCTGCCTGCGACGAGGTTGCCGAAGGCCGGCGTCAGACCGATGACTATCGCGACTATATCGAAAGCTGGGTTCACGAGGCCAAGCTGCCCCTGGCGGCGGCCCATCTAATTTTGGAAAACCTGGACGGCAGCGAAGACGATCTGTCGCGTGTGGATGACCTGGGCCGTGAGTTGGCTCGTGTGGAGCGCTATATCGACCAGGCACTGTACTACGCGCGCTCGGAAGTCGTGGAGCGGGACTACCTGATTCGCCGCTGGAATCTCAAGACCTTGGTGACGGGCGCGATTAAGGCCAACGCGCGCGAGCTCATCGCGGCGCACGTGGCCCCAGTGTGCGAGAACCTCGACTTCGAGGTCTTTACCGACGAGAAGTGGCTTGAGTTTATTCTGGGCCAGCTCATCCAGAACAGCATTAAATACGCGCGCGAGGACGGCGCGAAGATCGTGTTTTCGGGCGCGTTGCTGGACGAGGGCCTGGCAAGTGAGCGCATTGAGCTCACTGTTGCCGATAACGGCTGCGGCGTGAGCGCGGCCGACCTGCCGCGCGTGTTCGAGAAGGGCTTTACCGGCGACAACGGCCGCACCACCAAGCGCGCAACGGGCATCGGCCTCTACCTGGTGGCGCGCCTGTGCTCCAAGATGGGCATCGACGTCACCGCGGCATCCGAGCCCGGCGAAGGCTTCGTCATCACGTTTGCCTTCTCAACCAACAAGTTCCAATACTTTGAGTAGTCAGCCCGTATGGCGTAGCCGTTCAGGATCTTCCCATGTAAGAAGAAATCAGGCTTTTCAGCAGCTATATTCCTGAACGGGAACATTGCTAATGTAGTCAACACTATATTCCCGTACATGAACATAGTGCTACAGTTTTATACTAAGTTCACGGACAGGAATATAGCTGGAGGCGTCATGAGAACGGTGACAACGATTAAAAAGCTGGATGGGCGCATCAAGCTCAAACCGTCGGAAGTCGCTTTCTCGGAGCGCACGGTTTTCGATCCCGCCGAGATGGGGAAGGCCCTTAGGCTCAGAAGGCGTGAACTCGGCTTGACTCAACGTGACGTCGCGACTATGACGGGTCGCAGCCTTCGTGTGATTGGTGATATCGAACGGGGGCGGACAACGGTCGAAATTGGTGTCATTTTCGATTACGCCTCCATCGTGGATGTTGATTTTATTCTGAAGGTGAGGGGGAAGTAATGGATGGCACGCTGTTCGTTCACCGTGAGTTTAATGGGTCTTACCAGCCGGTTGGCATATTGGAGGAAAATGCGGGGTTTCCGATATTCACCTATAGCCCCAAATATCTCGAGAGCGGTGATGCGGCGCCGATTTCGATCTCGCTGCCGTTGTCGGCCGAGACATTTAGTCCGGACGCAACGGGTTCCTTTTTCTCCGGCATCATTCCGGAGGGGCAGCTCAACAGGGACCTTGAGAAAAGGGCGCGAGCGGAACGCGGAGATTACTTTAAGGTGCTCGATTTGGTCCGCGACGAACCTGTCGGCGCTCTGGTTTTGACGCGAGAGCCTTCGGCCGACGGTCTCGAAATGGGCTATGAAGAGATAGATGCGGAACAGCTAAGCGGACTGGCATACGCACCGGCGGAGATTGCTTTTGATTTAACGCTAGAGAGTCGAATCTCCCTTGCAGGTGCTCAGGCGAAGGTCGGTCTCTACCATACGGGTGATGACCCATGTGGTGGATGGTACCTGCCTCATGGAGCGGCCCCATCCACACACATTCTCAAGGCAGGGTCGAAAACGTTCCCGGGCGAGACAGTGTGCGAAGCGATGTGCGTGAGAGCCGCCTCTCTGATGGACCTATCGGCCGAAGAGTGCTTTCTTATCCGAGTTGAGGATGCCGAGCCAATTATCGCCGTGAAACGATTTGACCGAGTAACGCCTGATACCGGACGCTCGGTTGACGGATTGCCAATTCCATACCGTTTGCACCAGGAAGATGTTTGTCAGGCCAAGGGCATCTCGCGTGAGCTTAAATATGAGCCGACGGGCGTCAATTACCTGGGGCTTATCGTCGATGCGGTGCGAAGGGCGTCGACGAATCAAATGGAGGACAGGTTCCTTGTCGGCTATAACCAGCTGTTCGACTATGCCGTAGGTAACTGTGATAACCATCTAAAGAACTGGTCGCTCGTATGGGACGAAAGTTGGAAGCAGGTGAGGTTGGCGCCGCTCTATGACGTGCTGTCCACAACGGTTTACCCCAGTCTCGTTCGTGAGATGGGCGTCTCGTTTGGTGGGAGCCGCAAGATTGACGACGTAACGCGTGGGTCGGTGATGAGCCAAATGATTGAGGCGGGTTTGCCCGGGGGAATTGTCGCCGGAATGATTGCTGATACCTGCAATGAGGTTCCAGACGCGCTAAGAGACGCGGCGCGCGGTCTCAAAGAAGAGGGTTTTCCCGAGGCGGAGGTAATGTTCGAGAAGATCATTCCAGAAGTGCAAGCTCGTTTAAGCAGGATCGCCTTATAACAAAAACGTGCCGCCCAAACAAAACGTGCCGCCCCAAACCTGTCTCTTATACACATCTGACGCTGCCGACGA
>URZB01000194.1 GCA_900552295.1 uncultured Collinsella sp. | reverse complement strand
TCGCTGGAGTCGGTCGTTCCCGATAAAAACTCGGGTTTGATGACCTACTACCTGCTCACACTCATTCTTCCCATGGCGATTTTCTTCCTCATCGGTTGGTGGCTCAACCGCCGCATGAAGAAGGCTATGGGCGATGACGGCCCGTCGATGAACTTTGGCGGCGGCGGTTTTGGCGGCGGCGGACTGGGTAAGTCCGGCGCGCGCGTGATCGCCTCCAAGGACGTGGGCGTGACCTTTAAGGACGTCGCCGGTCAGGAAGAGGCCAAGGAGTCTCTCAAGGAGGTCGTCGACTTTCTGGAGAAGCCGCAGCGCTACGAGGAGATCGGCGCCAAGCTGCCGCGTGGTGCTCTCCTTGTTGGCCCTCCGGGTACCGGTAAGACCCTGCTTGCCAAGGCTGTTGCCGGCGAGGCCGGTGTTCCGTTCTTTAGCATTTCGGGCTCTGAGTTCGTTGAGATGTTTGTCGGTCGCGGCGCTGCTAAGGTTCGTGACCTGTTTAAGCAGGCCAAGGAAAAGGCACCGTGTATCGTCTTTATCGATGAGATCGATACCATCGGTAAGAAGCGCGATGGCGGCGGCTTTAGCGGCAACGACGAGCGCGAGCAGACGCTCAATCAGTTGCTGACCGAGATGGATGGCTTCGATAACCATAAGGGTATCGTTGTCCTTGCCGCAACCAACCGCCCCGACAGTCTCGATCCCGCTCTACTGCGCCCCGGTCGTTTTGACCGCCGCATCCCCGTCGAGCTGCCCGATCTGACCGGCCGCAAGAACATCCTCGAGCTGCATGCCAAGAGCGTGAAGACCGAGCCGCCGATCGACCTGACCGCGATTGCCCGCGCCACGCCCGGTGCCTCGGGCGCCGACCTGGCCAATATCATCAACGAGGGTGCCCTGCGCGCCGTTCGCGAGGGTCGCAAGCGTGCAACCCAGGACGACTTCGAGGAGTCGGTGGAGGTCGTCATTGCCGGCCAACAGCGTAAGTCCACGGTGCTGTCCGACCACGAGAAGCAGGTCGTTTCTTATCACGAGATCGGCCATGCCATCGTTGCCGCTCGCCAGAAGGGCTCTGCGCCGGTCACGAAGATCACCATCGTGCCGCGCACGAGCGGTGCTCTTGGTTATACCATGCAGGTCGAGGAGGACGAGCGCTTCCTGACGACGCGCCAGGAGGTCTTGGACAAGCTCGCTGTCTATTGCGGTGGCCGCGCAGCCGAGGAGCTCATCTTTGGCGAGATGACGACCGGCGCCGCCAACGACATCGAGCAGGCCACCAAGCTCGCCCGTAATATGGTGACGCGCTTTGGTATGTCCGACGAGTTTGGCATGATGGCGCTCGGTACCGTGCAGAACGCGTATCTCAATCAGGACACGTCGCTCACCTGCGCCCCCGGTACGGCCGAGCGCGTGGACGCGATTGTCGCCAAGCTGATCGAGGATGCGCACGACCGCGCTTTGCAGATTCTGAAGGAGAACAAGTTTAAGCTCCACGAGCTGGCTCGTTATCTGTATAAGAAGGAGACCATCACGGGCGAGGAGTTCATGAACCTCCTCACGCGCGAGAATCCGCTGATGCCCAAGCAGCAGTAAAGCCGCGGCCGAGCCAGTAAACGCCGACGCCCCATTTGAGCAGCTTTCTCAAATGGGGCGTTTTGCTTGAGAGGGATGGAAATGAAGATCGTGGTGAGCGCCTGCTTGATGGGCGAGAGCTGCAAGTATAACGGGCTCGACAACTACCATCGCGAGTTGGTCGAGGCCTGCGAGCGTACAGGGACCGAGGTCCTCTTGGTGTGCCCTGAGGTCTTTGGGGGCCTGCCCACGCCGCGCAAGCCGTCCGAGATTGTGAACGGAGAGGTTCGTACCTGCGAGGGCATATCGGTCGATCGCGAATTTCGCCTGGGTGCCCAACGAGCGCTCGATATGTGCGAGCAGGCGGGCGGGCCGGAAGAGATCGCCGCGTGCATCCTGCAGGACCGTAGTCCCTCGTGCGGCGCGGGTCGCATCTACGACGGAACATTCAGCGGCACCCTTACGGCGGGCAACGGCGTCTTCGTTGATTTACTGCTCCGCCACGGTTATCGCGTGATCCCGGCTAGCGAGTTCGACCCCAGCATGCTGGAGCAATAAAAAACCACCACGAAGGTGCTGCTCCCTTGTGGTGGTTTTGGCCTGGGTCTAGAGCGTGTGGCCGTAGGCGTTGGCGGCCTTGATGGCGGCGGCGAATTTTTCGTCGGTGAAGGGCTCCGGGTTGCCTTGCTTCCACTCGTTGGTGGCGTGTGCGTGCTCGCACAGGGCAGGGATATCGGTCTCGGAAAGCCCGACCTGCTCAAGCGTTACGGGCAGCCCCATCTGCTTGTTGAAGTCAGCATAGCGCTTAAGGTTCTCGGTGTCGCCCGTGTAGGCGAACAACACCAGCACGCCCAGGCTTACGACTTCGCCGTGCAGGTAGGTGCCCTCACGCGGAATGCTGCAGGTGGCGTTGTAGAACGCGTGCGCCACGCTCGAGTTGTAGTAGTAATCGTTCTGGTTGGTCAGGTTCGAGACATAGCCCGTGTTGACCAC
The DNA here is from genome assembly GCA_900552295.1 of uncultured Collinsella sp. GTDB lineage: Bacteria > Actinomycetota > Coriobacteriia > Coriobacteriales > Coriobacteriaceae > Collinsella. The sequence continues at coordinate 1,127 of URZB01000194.1, read as the reverse complement.
GATGTCGAGCGCGATCTGCTTGACGGCCTCGCTCGACAGATTCTGACGAACGTCCTCAAGACCCTGAACACCGTAGGTAAACAGCGGCTCGGAACAGGTGTGGGCAAGAGCCAGGCCAAGGCCGGCGGTGTGCTCCAGGTCGCCGGCGCTCGTGGCGTACTCGACTTCGGGCTGCTTGGACAGGGCGTCGCCCACGCCGGCCCAGAAGTACTCCGCCGGAGCCTCGGCGATGAGCTTGGGATTGATGAAGATGTGCGCCGGTCGGTTGGGGTACGAATAGCCCTCGAGCGATCCATCGTCGTTGTAGACGACGGCAATGGCGGTCGCGGCGGAACAGTTAGAGCAAATCGTCGGCACCGTAAAGACAATCTTCTTGAGCTCGATTGCCGCTGTCTTGACGGTGTCGAGTGCCTTGCCGCCGCCACAGGCGATAAGCACGTCTGCCTGCTGGCAAGCGGGGGAGTTCACGACCTTGGCGATATTGGCGCGCGTACTGTTGGTGCCGTAGACGCGCGTCTCCAGAATCTCGACGTCGGTACCTTCAAGCGCCGCCTCGATGCCCGGCAGCGCCGCAGCTAGGGCTCGCTTGCCACCAATGATGGCGACTTTCTTCGCGCCGTACTCCGCCAGTGCGGCGGGCAGCTCGGTAAAGCAATCCTCGCCGACGGTGTAGTCGCTCATTCCGATTGTGCGCATGGCAGCCTTCTTTCGTTAGTTAAAGTGCTTTCAGGTATTTTGCTCCTAGAGAAGGCTAACGACCACGAGAAATTTCTTACGTATGAAACCAGTGTTGAGGGTTTTTCGCCGGCGCGGAACGTGCTAGCATACTCCGCATAAGCGTTGATGGGGACGAGTAGTCGGCCGTCCGCATGCCACAGAGAGCGGGGAGCGCTGAGAACCCGTGCATGCGACCGATGAAAATCACCCCGGAGCTGCGGTCCCAACGGACGTGCCGCGCAGGCACGTCTTAGTAGATATCGCCGAGATGGTCGTCGATACAGGCCAGCCGAGTAACGGATGCGAGCGCGCGAATACGCGGGCGAGGGCATCTAAGCTGGGTGGTTAAACGAAGAGCTTTTGCGGGCATACAGCCCGTTTTTGTGGCGCTTCGTCCCAGCTTGTAGGGA
>URZB01000193.1 GCA_900552295.1 uncultured Collinsella sp. | reverse complement strand
CCTGCTGGGGCTCGAGGTCTCGTGGCGACACCTGAACGTCGTGCATGTTTGCAGCTCGACAAAGCCGTCGGCTCGTCCGGGCGCACATATTCAGCGACACCAGATTGAGCCGGCCGGAGCAATACGCAGAGCCGGCATATCGGTAACGCCGCCCATCCAAACGGCCACAGATTGCCTGCTGCAAACTGGTTTTGCCGACGGCATGCCCATTGCCGATTCGGCGATCTCAAAGCTCGGCCTTGCGCGGGAACAGCTGATGGAGGCCGTTGAGCAACGAGCGACTGCCCGCAATGGTCGCGCAATTCGCACCGCCCTCACAACGCTTCGATATGCCGACGTCCGCGCCGAGAGCGGTGGGGAATCGGTCGCCCGAGCCGTCATGATCGAGACCGGTTTTGCGCCCGACTGGCTTCAATACGAATTGACGGACCCCTTCGATTCGGCCAAGCCCATACGAACGGACTTTGCCTGGGAGCACCAGGCGCGGGAACTCACGCTGGGCGAACTCGACGGGCTTGTCAAATATACCGACCAGACCATGCTTGCGGGACGCACCACCGCCGAGGCGCTCGTTGCCGAACGACAGCGCGAGGCGCACTTATCGCTCTACGGTCATCCCTTGCTGCGCTTTACCATAAACGAGGTCCGCTCGGCAGGAATGCTCGCCAAAAAGCTGCAGACGGCAGGCATCCGGCAGACCGCGCTGCCGACATGGCTCAATGAAGTGGAGCTGTAGGAGCTGCTAGGCCGCGCATCGCCGGATCGCATCCCCCCTATCTGGGCCGCGTTTTCCCAACGGCCACGCCAACGGAAAGCGCGTCCCATTCTGAGGCATGATTCCGGGACACAGCTTCCGGTTGAGGGACGATCCGGAAAGCACGACCCGTTCCGAGACCGAATTCCGGGACGCGGTTTCCGCTTGAAGCTTCAACCGGAAAATGCATCCCACGCTGGAGCCATATTCCGGGACACACTTTCCATTTGAGGCCTCTACCGGAAAACGAATCCCATTCTGAGCGTCGAATCCGGGATACAGTTTCCGTTTAAAGCCCCGTCTGGAAAGTGCATCCCATTCTGGAGCCGAAATCTGGGACGCAGTTTCCGTATGCGGAGGCGCTCCAAACAAAAGGCCCCGGCTCGCGATGGAGCTGGGGCCAAAGGCGCAGCATGTGCAGTTGGTGTTAAGCGCAAACAGACCATCAGCAATGGCTGTCCGCACCCTACCCTACCCGCGGCGACGGGCGCGGCTGTAGGGCGTATCCACCATGGGCAGATCGGGACGCAGCTTGCCGTCAAATGCGCGATAGGCGTTCTGTACGGCGGGCGCCGTGGGGATCGTTGCGATCTCGCCGATGCCCTTGCCGCCGTATGCCACGGGCAGCAGCTCGTCCTTCTCCACGTAGATGGCGTGGATATCCGGGATCTCGGGTGCACGGAACAGCCCGAGCGTACCGTACCTTGCCTGGGGCACGCAGTCCTTGAGCGGCCAGTCCTCGGTAAGCGCATAGCCCATACCCATGAGCACGCCGCCTTCGATCTGACCCTGAATGGAGATGGGGTTGACCACCTTGCCGGAATCGTGCGCGGCATAGACCTCGCTCACGCGGCCGTCATCATCCAGAATGACCACATGTGTGGCAAAGCCGTAGCAGATGTGGCTCTTGGGGTTGGGCACGTCGGCGCCCAGCTTGTCGGTCGGCTCCAGATACACATAGCCAAACTCGCATCCCTCGAGCGCCTTGATGGCGGCCGCAGGATCCTGAGGATGCATGCCCTGGCCGGCGACGAGTTCCTGCGTGCGCAGCTGATAGGCGCGACCGTCGTCGTACTCGATCTTGACGCCGTCGCCATGCGCACTCACAGGAGCATCGGGTGCATGCTTGCCGGCCTCGATGTCAAGCATGGCATCGCGCAGCAGGAAGGCGGCGCCGCGCACGGCCTCGCCGGTCACAACCGTCTGACGCGAACCAGACGTGGTGCCGGAGTCGGGAGCGTTCTCGGTGGAACACTCGCCGTTGGCGATGCAGCGAAGCGGCAGGCCGCATGCCTCGGCAACGTCCTGCAAAAAGACGGTGTTGCAGCCCTGGCCGATGTCGGACGTGGCGGCATAGACCACGGCCACGCCGTCCTCGATGCGAATCTTGCAGCGGCCGGCATCGGGCAGGCCAACGCCCACGCCGGCGTTCTTCATGGCGCAGGCAATGCCGGCGTGTCCGGGATGCGCGTAGTAGGCATCCTTGACCTCGAGCAGCGTCTCTTTAAGCGCCGTGGAGCAATCGGCAATCTGGCCGTTGGGCAGAACCTCGCCCGGCTCGATGGCGTTGCGGTAGCGAATCTCCCACGGATCCAGGCCGACCTTCTCTGCCAGCAGGTCGATCAGGCTCTCGAGCGCAAACTCGGACTGGCAGACGCCAAAGCCGCGGTACGCGCCGGCAGGCGGGTTGTTGGTGTAGTAACCAAAGCCGCGAATGTCGGTGTTCTGGTACTTGTAGGGGCCGACGGCATGCGTACAGGCGCGCTCGAGCACCGGGCCGCACAGCGACGCGTAGGCACCGGTATCAAAGTTGATCTCGCAATCCAGGCCGGTAAAGTTGCCCTCGGCGTCGCAGCCCAGTGTAAAGGTGCCGTCCATGGCGTGACGCTTGGGATGGAAAGCGAGCGACTCGGCACGCGTGAGCTTACACTTCACAGGACGCTGGAACTTATATGCGGCGAGCGCGGCCAAGTGCTGGATGGACACGTCCTCCTTGCCGCCAAAGCCGCCACCCACGAGCATGGTCTCGACGACCACGCGCTCGGGCTCGCTATCCCAGCCAAACATGTGAGCGCACTCTTTGCGCGTGTCGTAGGCGCCCTGGTCGGTCGACTGCACCTTGACGCCATTCTTGTACGGGAAGGCAACGGCGCACTCGGGCTCCAAGAAGGCATGCTCGGTAAAGGGCGTAGTAAAGCGCTGCGTCACGGTGAATGCGCTCTCCGCCAGCGCCTTGGCGGCGTCGCCGCGCGTCACATGGCGGCTCTGGCACACGTTGTCCTTGAGCTCCACCGTGTTGCCAAAGGCAAAGAAGCTGTCGTGCAGGCGCGGGGCGTCGGCAGACCTGGCCTCGGCGATGTTGCGCACGGGCTCCAGCGGCTCGTAATCAATCTTTACGAGCTTCTTGGCCTTCTCGAGCGTCGCCTCGTCCTCGGCGACCACCAGCACGATGGCATCGCCCACGCAGCGGGTGATATCGCCCTGAGCGATCATGACGTCCCAGTCCTGGATAAGGTGGCCGACCTGGTTGACCGGCACGTCCTCGGCGCGCAGGATGCCCACCACACCGGGCAGGGCCTCGGCCTTGGAGGTGTCGATGGAGAGCACGCGGGCGCGCGGATACTTGGAGCGCACGGCGCTGGCGTAGGTCAGGCCCGGCTGATCGAGCTCGTCGATGTCGTCGGGATACTTGCCCTCACCGAGCACCTTCTTGCGCACGTCGACACGGAAGGCGCGCTTGCCCACGCCGTAGTCATCGCCGCGCTCCAGGTCCTCGTCGATCTGCTTTTCGCCGCGGAGCACCGCAGCGGCCAGCGAGATGCCCTCGATAATCTTTTTGTAGCCGGTGCAGCGGCAGACGTTACCGCGAATGGCGTACTTGATCTGTTCCTCGGTGGGCTCGGGGTCCTCGGCGATGAGCTGTCTCTTATACACATCTGACGCTGCCGACGATAAGG
>URZB01000192.1 GCA_900552295.1 uncultured Collinsella sp. | reverse complement strand
ACCGACGATTGAACGTCAGATTGCCGCTTAGGGGCGTTTGCAGCGTCGAGCCGTTACGCGGTTTGGTAAAACCGCGTAACTTCATCGTAGAAGCACGCTTGCGGGCGGCGGATGCTCGTCTCCTGTCGCCCGCTCACCGAGGCCCGGCAATTGCCTTAATATCTTAAGGACCTCGATTTGTCCAAGACTGAGCGAAGGAGCTCATCATGAGCGACGGAAAGAAAAAGCTTTCCTTCTTGACGGTCATCTCGACCATCATCTGCGTCGTCTTCGTTTGCGAGGCCGCCGCACCTGCTGCTGCCATTGGCAACCAGCAGTTCTTCTGGTGGATCTTCCTGATTCTGACCTTCCTGCTCCCTTATGGCATGGTCGTTGCCGAGCTCGGCACTACCTATGACGGGGAGGGTGGCATTTACGACTGGGTACGCGATGGCCTGGGCGACAAGTGGGGCGCCCGCATTTCGTACTACTACTGGGTTAACTACCCGCTGTGGATTGCCTCGCTGGCTACTATGTTCCCGGACATTTTGGGCATGGTCTTTGGCGTCGAGTTCAATCTGATTGCCAAGATTGGTATCGACCTTGCCTTTGTGTGGATTGTCTATCTTATGGGTCGTTCCAAGGCTGCCGACTCCGAATGGGTCCTGAACGGCGGCGCCATCATCAAGGTCGCCGTTGCCGCTATCGTCGGCGCTTTGGGCATTTGGTACGCCATGGAGAACGGTTTTGCGAACGATATGTCCGCTGTTACCTTCTTGCCCGAGCTCACCAACACCAACGCGCTCGGCTACCTGTCGATCATCATCTTTAACTTCATGGGCTTCGAGGTCATCTGCACCATGACCGACGATATGGCCGATCCCGCTCGCGATATCCCCAAGGCTATCATCGTCGGCGGCCTGTCCATCGCCGTGATCTACCTGTTCGCTGGCTTTGGCATCGGCGCTGCTGTGTCGGCCGATTCCATCGATCCCGACTACGGTATGATCTACGCTGTCCAGACTATTGTGGGCGATTCCATGATCTTTAAGGTCATCTGCATCGCCTTCCTGATCACGCTGTTCGCCAACATGGCTGCCTGGTCCTTCGGCGTCAACTCCGTTGCTCGCTATGCTGCCGAGCATGGCAACATGCCCAAGGTCTTCGCCTCGATGATCTCGGATGACGACATGCCCAACGGCGCCAACCTGGTCAACGCCATCGTTGCCTCCCTGGTGCTGTGCCTGCAGCTGGTTCCCATCGACGCCATCTCCAACGGTGTCTTCTGGATGCTCTTCGGTACCTCCGTTGTCTTCCTGCTGCTGACCTACATCCCGATGTTCCCGGCATTCCTCAACCTTCGTAAGAACGACCCCAACCGTGAGCGTATCTTTACGTTCCCGTTTAAGGGCGCCATGATGAAGGTCATGCTGGCTATTCCCTGCATCGAGCTGATTCTGGCTATCGTTGCAACGCTGATTCCGTTCTCTGTCGATGAGATTGGCGATAAGGTCCCGATGATCGTCATCTTCATCGTGCTCTTGCTTATTGGCGAGGTTGTCCGCGTCGTCAGTGCTAAGGGCCGCAAGGAAGAGTACAAGGGTCTGACCCCCGAGCTCGCAGCCCAGCGTCTCGCTGAGGAGGCCGGCGAGGCCGAGGAGAACTAGAGCACCCGGATTCGGGGCTCCAACCTTCCTCGCGTACCAACGTACGCTTCGTCGGGTTTGTCGCTCCCGACTCGGGACACTCTAGCCTCTTCGGAGGCGTGCCCAAGCAACAGGTTTGCTAACCTTTCTCTGAGGTGGGTGTGAGCTATTGCTCCGGTAACCACCGCCCGCCCCAATCTCTCTTCCGTATCCTTCGTGCGTTTTGTCTCCGTGCACCGGGTTACGTCGTCGCTTGCCGGTGCGACATCCGTGAAAACCGGTGCCAGGCGCCCCGACCTTTGCCGGGGAACGGGCGCCTACCATCTCTTGGTTTTAGGCTGAGGGTAACCCGCCCGCAGCAAGCGATCGTTCGATTTGGAGGAAATCTTATGCGTACGATCACCGAGTCCGAGTCCACCCCTAAGGCCGATGGCTTCTTTATGCCTGCTGAGTTCGCCCCACAGGATCGCGTGTGGATGGGCTGGCCCCATCGCACCGACACCTGGGCCCATGGTGCCAAGCCGGCTCAGAAGCAGTATGCCGCCATCGCTCGCGCCATCGCCGAGTTCACTCCGGTCACGATGTGCGCCAACCAGGCCGACTACGCCAACTGCAAGGCTGCCTTTGAGGAAGACGAGAACGTTACCGTTATCGAGATGACCACCGACGACGCTTGGTTCCGCGACACCGCTGCCACTTTTGTTATCAATGGCAAGGGCGATAAGCGCGCCAACCACTGGCACTTCAACGCCTACGGCGGCCTCGTCGACGGCCTCTATTTTCCGTGGGATAAGGACGAGCAGATTGCCCTTAAGATGGCCGAGCTTTCCGGCTGCCGTCGCTATCGTCCCGATGACATGATCCTCGAGGGCGGTTCCATTACCGTCGACGGCGAAGGCACCGTGGTCGTGACCGACCAGTGCCTGCTTTCCCCGGGCCGCACCTGCTCTGCGGTTCTGGAGGAGGAAGAGGATCCCGAGTCCATCTGGCCAAAGTTCAAGAGGAAGTTCGAGCCCTGGAGCGAGGAACTTCGCGCCTATATGGACGAGCACCTCAAGGATTACCTGGGCGTCGAGAAGGTAATCTGGGTCAAGGAGGGCATCGACCCCGAGGAGACCAACGGCCACATCGATGACGTCGCCACGTTCATCGCTCCGGGCGTCATGGCCTGCATCTGGACCGACGATCCCGAGTATCCGTTCTACGAGCAGTGCCACGCTGTCTACGAGACCCTCTCCAACGCCGTTGACGCCAAGGGCCGCAAGATGAAGGTCTACAAGCTCTGTATGCCTGTGAACCCGCTGTTCATGGACCAGGCTTCCTGCGACACCATCGACGCCGACGAGAACGCCGAGCCGCGCGTTGCCAACGAGCCGCTGATCGCCTCCTACATGAACTACCTGGTCACCAACCACGGCGTTATCGTCCCGCAGTACGGCGACGAGAACGATCAGATTGCCGTTGACACGCTCCAGAAGATCTATGACGAGGTCTGGGGCGAGGGCGTCTACAAGTGCGTCGGCGTTCAGTCCGAGCAGGTCGTCTTCGGCGGCGGCAACATCCACTGCATCACGCAGCAGGAACCCTCGGCGTAACTGTTTGTCTTCCCGAGGCACGGCACCTTGCCGTTCATCAAAGTACGCTTCGCTCCTCTTTCGCGGCGACCTGGGGCACCTCGAAAACCCAGCCGATCAATCGGACCGACGTAGCTTGCTACCGCATTAGTCATTGGTGCCAACTCTGGCAACGATGCAGGTCGAAAAACGTCAGCGAAAACCCGCCAGAGCGAGCAAGGTGCCTTGAAGCGAGGCGGCATTGACCTTTTGGTCATGCCGTCGAAGCTGAAAGGCAGATTGCCGTTCTGGCGGGTTTGCAGCGTCGAGCCGTTACGCGGTTTGGTAAAACCGCGTAACTAAATACGTTCCGCGATCTCGTGGATGAGGTAGTCGGTCTTTTCCCAGCCCAGGCACGGGTCGGTGATCGACTTGCCAAAGACGCCGCCGTCGACCGGCTGGTTGCCGTCCTCCAGGTAGGACTCGATCATAAAGCTGTCTCTTATACACATCTCCGAGCCCACGAGACGGAGCTACATCTC
>URZB01000191.1 GCA_900552295.1 uncultured Collinsella sp. | reverse complement strand
TCCCGAGTGCGGCCGCGTCATTGAGCGCCAGACGACCGACCAGGTTGCCGACAAGGTCTTGGCGGCGGGGGAGGGCCGCCGCGCGTTTGTGCTGGCACCGGTGGTGCGCGGGCGAAAAGGCGAGTACACCAAACTGTTTGAGGACCTTCGCGCCGAGGGCTTTAGCCGCGTGCGTGTCGACGGTGAAGTGCGCTCGCTCGACGATCCGATCGATCTGGATAAGAAATTCAAGCACGATATCGAGGTCGTGGTCGATCGCATCGTGATCCGTGAGAATTCTCTGGGCCGTATCGCCGAGTCTGTTGAGCAGGCGACCGCGCTGGCTCACGGCAATGTAAACGTGTACATGCTGCCCGATCGTGATGCTCCCGAGGGGACCGAGGGCGAGCTTCTGGAGTATTCGTTGGCCTTGGCGTGCCCGGAGCATGGACACTCCATTGACGATCTTCAGCCGCGTGATTTTTCGTTTAACGCTCCCTATGGCGCATGTCCTGAGTGCGACGGCCTGGGCTTTAAGAAAACCGTTGATGCCGAGGCGCTGATTGAGGATCCCTCGAAGTCCATTGCCGATGGAGTCTTTGGTAGCCTGTTTGGCAATTCGAACTACTATCCGCAGATTTTTGCTGCGGTCTGCAAACACTTTAAGGTGAGCGCCGATACGCCGTGGGAGGACTTGCCCCCTCGCGTGCGTCGTGCATTCTTGGATGGCCTGGGCGATACGAAGATCTCGGTCGACTACCAAAAGCTCGACGGACGTCGCAGCCAGTGGGATACCAAGTTTTCGGGCGTTCGCAACATCCTGTACGAACGCTATACCGAGACGACGAACGAGAACACCAAGGCGCGCCTGGAGAAGTACATTCGCGAGGAGCCGTGCTCGAGCTGCCACGGCGCTCGTTTGCGCTCCGAGATGCTCGCCGTCACCGTGGGCGGCAAGTCCATTTACGAGGTTTGTTGCCTGTCGTGCCGTGAATCGCTCGAGTTTTTTGAGGGCCTGGAGCTCACCGAGCGCCAACAGTTTATCGGCGGCCGTATCGTCAAGGAAATCCTGGAGCGCTTGCGTTTTCTGGTCGATGTTGGACTCGACTATCTGACGCTCGATCGTGCCTCGGCGACGCTTTCCGGTGGCGAGGCGCAGCGTATTCGTCTGGCAACGCAGATCGGCGCGGGTCTCATGGGCGTGCTCTATATTCTGGACGAGCCCTCGATCGGTCTTCATCAGCGTGACAACGAGCGCTTGATCAAGACGCTCGAGCGCCTGCGCGATATCGGCAATACCGTTATCGTCGTCGAACACGACGAGGATACAATTCGTGCCGCCGATTACGTGATCGACATGGGGCCCGGCGCCGGCGTCAACGGCGGACACGTAGTCGCGGCGGGAACGCCTGCCGATATCATGGCGTGTCCTGAGTCGATGACGGGCGCTTATCTGACCGGCAAACGAATGATCCGGGTGCCTGATGAACGGCGCAAGCCCGGTCGCGGCTGCCTTAAAATTACGGGCGCTCGAGCCAACAACCTCAAAAACGTTACCGCCAAAATCGAGTTTGGTACGCTTACGGTTGTTACCGGCGTGTCGGGATCGGGCAAGAGCTCCCTGGTTACCGACACCATTGCGCCTGCCCTTACGAATGTCATTCACCGTTCGACGCGCCCTGTGGGTCCGTATAAGAAAATCGAGGGCATCGAGTGTATCGATAAGGTTATCGATATCGACCAGTCGCCGATTGGCCGCACGCCGCGTTCCAACCCTGCTACCTATATCGGCCTGTGGGATGATCTTCGCGCGCTGTTTGCGAGTACGCCGGAGTCGAAGGCGCGCGGCTACTCGCCGGGTCGTTTCTCCTTTAATGTGAGTGGCGGGCGCTGTGAGGCGTGCAAGGGCGACGGACAGATCAAGATCGAGATGCACTTCCTTCCCGATATCTACGTTCCCTGCGAAGTTTGCGGCGGTAAACGCTACAACCGCGAGACACTCGAGGTCACCTACCGTGGCAAGACCATCTCGGACGTACTTGACATGAGCGTGGCCGAGGCGCTGGCCTTCTTTGGGAATATCCCGCAGATTAAGCGCAAGCTCCAAACGCTGTACGATGTAGGCTTGGGCTACGTGAGCCTGGGCCAGCCCGCCACGACGCTCTCGGGCGGCGAGGCGCAGCGTGTGAAGCTCGCCAAGGAGCTTCATCGACGCCAGACGGGCAAGACGTTCTATATTTTGGACGAGCCGACGACCGGCCTTCATTTTGAGGACGTCCGCCAGCTGCTCGATGTGCTGCAGCGCTTGGTCGATGCGGGCAACACGGTGCTGGTGATTGAGCACAACCTTGATGTCATCAAGGTTGCCGATCGTCTGATCGATATGGGTCCCGAGGGCGGTAACGGCGGCGGAACCGTTGTGGTTTCGGGCACACCGGAGCAGGTTGCGGACTGTCCGCAGAGTTATACGGGCAAGTTTTTGGCGCCGTTGCTCAGGCGTGACCGGGAGCGTCAGGCTCAACTTGATGCTCAATAAATAGGCGATTCAGTTTATGGGCGCCATCGACTCCTTGTGATTCGATGGCGCTTGCTGTGTCGAAGTGACGTATGCAGCCGAATTGGACATATACTTAATCTTTACGTCCGAATGCGAGGGAAAGGATATGTCATGGCAAAGGCTGTAAAGACGCCAAAAACCAATGCGATGCGCGAGCTGGAAAGCGCCGGCATTTCCTATGTTCTACATACGTACGAAGACGATGGTGATGAGTCGGTGGGCCTGGGGGTCGCGATTTCGGAGCAGCTTGGCGAGGAGCCCGGTCAAGGATTTAAGACTTTGGTCTGCGTGACACCGTCCAACGACTATGTCGTGTGCTGCATCCCTGTTGCCGACGAGCTCGATCTAAAGTCCGCCGCGCGTGCCGCGGGGGAGAAGTCCTTGGCCATGATGCATGTGAAGGATTTGCTTGCGGCGACTGGCTACGTTCGCGGCGGCTGCAGCCCGGTCGGTATGAAAAAACGCTACCGGACGCTCATTGATGAGACATGCGTCCTTTGGGATACCATTTTTATTTCGGGAGGCAAGCGTGGTTATCAGCTCGAGCTTGCACCCGATGATTTAATTGCATTTTGCGGGGCGACGGTTGCCGCGATTACGAGAGAGGACTGAGCGATGCCGCAGGAAGAATTGAAGCGCGGAGCTCATTTTGCAAAAGAATCTGCGCCTCAGACACCCTCATCCGAAGCTTCTTCGTCGCGAGATGACACTGACGACATGGGCTCGTCGGACTACTCCACGGTTGGTCGTTCCGCCGGGCTTATGACCATCCTGACTATCGTGTCTCGCGTCACCGGTTTTATCCGCACGTGGGCAATGGCGGCCGCTATCGGCATGTCGCTACTCTCGTCCTCCTATCAGGTCGCCAACAACCTGCCCAATATGCTCTACGAACTCGTGATGGGTGGCATGCTCGTGACGGCGTTTTTGCCCGTGTACATGGGCGTGAGGCGTGAGCAGGGTCGCGAGGCCTCGAACGAGTACGTGGGCAACCTGCTCGGCATTCTGCTTTTAGTGCTGGGTGGCATTTCGTTGCTGGGGACCGTGTTCGCCCCGGGCTTTATCTGGACGCAATCGTTCCTTTCGGGTGACGGTGGCAGCATGGATACCGCTGCGTTCATGTTCCGTTTCTTTGCCATCCAGATTCTGTTTTATGGTTTGGGCTCGGTGTTCTCGGGCGTTCTCAACGCACACCGCGACTACTTTTGGTCGACGTTTGCCCCGGTCCTCAACAATGTGATCGTCATTG
>URZB01000190.1 GCA_900552295.1 uncultured Collinsella sp. | reverse complement strand
GCCTTATCGTCGGCAGCGTCAGATGTGTATAAGAGACAGAACGCCCACCTCCTGCGGATCGGCGTGTACGGAGCGAATAGCCTCCATCACCTGCCAATCGGTATCGAGCGAACGCCGGTCAAAACGGTTCTGGAACAGATGGCCTGTGCGCCCCGTGCGCTTATTGAACCGCCGCGCGTATGTCAAAAGCAGCCGGTGCATTGCCGCGCTCATCCTGTCCTCGTAATCTGCAAGCACCAAATGCACGTGATTGCCCATAAGGCACCAGGCGATAACCGTCACACCCTCCTCGCGGCAGCACTCGCGCATCAGCTCCAAAAACTCCCACCGGTCGTCATCGCCCTCAAAGATGAGCCGCTTGCCCGTACCGCGGGCACAGACATGGTAAAAGCCGGTAACCGTTCTCCAAACGCGCTGCATGGCGCTCCCTTCGCCGGGATCTGCTTGCCATCCAATACAGCACGATTGAAGCGCGCCATCAAAACATTCACGCAAAACAATACACTCGCGCGGCCAAAGGCAGTAATCAGGCGGCGAACGGCACCGTTGCAACAGGTCAACCCCCGCAATGCTTACAAGAGCTGACCAATAGCTTGCCCAAGACGGACCCCCTCTACGGAAGTTCGCGACCACAGAACATAGAGTTAAACCGTTTCAATTAAAACTTCCGGACTTCTCGCTACGAAAACTGAGCCGTTCGCCGAATATTCCGTGCATTTCGCGGTATTATAGGGGCTGCATGTCATGTCCCTTTCGAAGGGTCGCCCGGCAATCGCCAGCCACGACCCCCAGACGGGACGCCAACACGATAGAGAGGAGAGGCATGCAGTACTCACAGGAAGTGGAGAACATGTGCCCCGTTGCCAAGGGTGCATACCACGGCCCCGCACCCATCCCCGAGGAGGGCAAGTGGGTCCAGGCTAAGGAGATTTCCGACATCTCCGGTCTTACGCACGGTGTGGGTTGGTGCGCACCTCAGCAGGGCGCCTGCAAGCTCACGCTGAACGTCAAGGACGGCATCATCGAGGAGGCCCTCGTTGAGACCATCGGCTGCTCGGGTATGACCCACTCTGCCGCCATGGCTTCCGAGATCCTTCCCGGTAAGACCATCCTCGAGGCCCTCAACACCGACCTCGTCTGCGACGCCATCAACGTTGCTATGCGCGAGATCTTCCTGCAGATCGTTTACGGCCGCAGCCAGACCGCGTTCTCCGAGGGCGGCCTGCCCGTGGGCGCCTCCCTCGACGACCTCGGCAAGGGCCTTCGCTCTCAGGTCGGCACCATGTTCGGCACCAAGGCCAAGGGCGCTCGTTACCTCGAGCTCGCTCAGGGCTACGTCACCCGCATGGCTCTCAACGACAAGAACGAGATCATCGCATTCGAGTTCCTGAACCTCGGCAAGTTCACCGACGCCGTCAAGGCCGGCAAGACCCCCGAGGAGGCCATCGCTGGCGCTATGGGCCACTATGGTCAGTGGGAGAACGCTGCCAAGTACATCGACCCGCGCACCGACGAGGAGACTCACTCCGTCGCCAGCGTGTTCCCGGTTCACGAGTAGAAAGGGAGGGAAATAACTATGACTGTTACGTTCGAAGGTTACGAGCGCCGCGCTGACAAGATCAACAAGTGCCTCGCCGACAACGGCATCGCCTCCCTCGAGGAAGCTCTGCAGATCTGCACCGACAAGGGCTTCAACCCGCGTGAGATCGTCAACAACACCCAGTCCATCGCCTTCCAGAACGCCGAGTGGGCCTACACCCTCGGATGCGCTCTCGCTGTCAAGCGTGGCGCCAAGTCCGCTTCTGAGGCTGCCGCTATCATCGGCGAGGGCATCCAGGCCTTCACCGTTCCCGGCTCCGTCGCCGAGGACCGCAAGGTCGGTCTGGGCCACGGCAACCTGGGCGCTATGCTGCTCTCCGACGACACCGAGTGCTTCGCCTTCCTGGCCGGTCACGAGTCCTTCGCTGCCGCTGAGGGTGCTATCGGCCTGGCTCTGAACGCCAACAAGGCTCGCAAGAAGCCGCTGCGCGTCATCCTCAACGGTCTGGGCAAGGACGCTGCTCAGATCATCGCCCGCATCAACGGCTTCACCTACGTGAAGACCCAGTTCGACTACTTCACGGGCGAGCTCAAGGTCGTCGAGACCATCCCCTACTCCGATGGTCCCCGCGCCGCCGTCAACTGCTACGGCGCCGACGACGTCCGCGAGGGCGTTGCCATCATGTGGCACGAGAACGTCGACATCTCGATCACCGGTAACTCCACCAACCCCACGCGCTTCCAGCACCCCGTCGCTGGCACCTACAAGAAGGAGCGCCTCGAGGCTGGCAAGAAGTACTTCTCTGTCGCTTCTGGTGGCGGCACTGGCCGTACCCTGCACCCGGACAACATGGGCGCCGGCCCTGCCTCTTACGGCATGACCGACACCATGGGCCGCATGCACTCCGACGCCCAGTTCGCCGGTTCTTCCTCCGTGCCTGCGCACGTCGACATGATGGGTCTCATCGGCATGGGCAACAACCCCATGGTCGGTGCCACCGTCGCCTGCGCTGTCGCCGTCGAGGAGGCCCTCAAGGCCTAATCGCGCCCGCGCGATGCTCATATAGCTGAGCTTTGGAGCCGCTACCCACCCGGGTAGCGGCTCTTTTTGTTTGCGCTGTCGCAGGGTAGCTAATGCCGATATATCAGTTGGGGCGAAATACAAGATGTGATGAGATGGAGCGTCAGAGCGTCCATGACGCCCACCTGCCATATTTGCCCTTTACCGATTTGCCGAGTTTTTGCGGCCCCATTGCCGATCACCCGTGCGACAATGCGCCGGACGAGAAAGGAATCCGATGGAATCGACTGATGTACTGGTAATTGGATCTGGCATTGCGGGCCTTTGCGCCGCCATCGAAGCGGCACGCACGGGTGCAACCGTCACTGTGGCAAGCGCCGGCAAGACTATGAGTGGATCGAGCTTCTTCCCCGGAACCTGGGGCCTAGGGCTTATCGGACCCGTTAACGAAGACGACGAGCAGGACCTCATCGACACCATCCTGGCCGTCGGCGGCGGCGTTGCCGACCCCGAACTCGTCCAAGCGTTCGTCCACGGCATTCCCCAAGCGATTGACTGGCTCGAGCAAGACCTGGGCGTTGAGCTCCAGCGTCCGCAAAGCGCCAAGAGTGCTCAACAAAAGCAATTTATCCCCTGCTTTGACCACAAGACGCGCATGTGGCGCGGCCTCACCCGCAAGCCCCTTGAGGACGCTCTGACAACCTGGATCGAGTCGCTCGGCATTCGCCTGCTCCCCCGCCATGAGCTTATCGACCTTGTTGAGGACACGAACGGCAGAATAACCGGAACCGTGCTCTACGACCTCACCGAAAATCGAATCGTGCCCCTTGCTGCCAAGGCCACGATCATCGCAGCCGGTGGCACAGGCGGCCTGTTTGAGCGCAGCCTTACGTCGGCCGATGTGCTCAGCTCCTCGCAAGCCATCGCACTCGCGCACGGCGCATCGCTTACTAATATAGAGTTCATGCAGATGATGCCCGGCTTCATCGAGCCCAAGCGCAACCTGGTCTTCAACGAGAAAACCTGGCGCTACGTACATGTAGACCAGCCGGCAGATATTGCCGACGACAAGCTGGACGACCTGCTCGAGCAGCGCTCTGGATATGGTCCTTTCACGTCACGCTTGGCCTCCCGCGCTATCGATCTTGCCATCGATCAGGCAGGCGCCGAAGGCCTGGCGCTCCGCTACGACTGTCTCTTATACACATCTGACGCTGCCGACGATAAGGC
>URZB01000189.1 GCA_900552295.1 uncultured Collinsella sp. | reverse complement strand
GTGGGCTCGGAGATGTGTATAAGAGACAGGCCCATGCCCATAAAGCCTGCCATCGCGCCGTTGGGGTTGGCGGCTGCCGCGCGCATCGCATCGCTCTGGGCGCTGGCGATGTTGGCTGCCGCCATGGTGGGATCGCGCATGACCGCGGCTTTCTGCAGGTCCTTGATCATCTGCTCGTCTTCTTGCGAGGCGGCGATGGAGTTGACGCCAAAGCTTACGATCTCAACGCCGCGCAGGTCACGCCAGTCGGCAGAGAGGACCTCGTTGAGCGCGCGGGCGAGCTCGGTGGTGTGGCCGGGGATGGCGCTGTAGCGGATGCCCATCTCCGAGATCTTGGCAAAGGCGGGCTGCAGGGCGGTGAGCAGCTCGGACTTAAGCTGGCTGTCGATCTTGTCGCGCGTGTAGCTATCGGTCACGTTGCCGCATACGTTGGTGTAGAACAGCAGCGGGTTGGTGATGCGGTACGAATACTCGCCGTTGCAGCGCACGGAGATGTCGACGTCCAGGCCAATGTTGTTATCGACCACGCGGAAGGGCACGGGCGAGGCGGTGCCGTACTTGTTGCCGATGATCTCCTTGGTGTTGATGAAGTAGACACGCTGGTCCTTGCCCGCGTCGCCGCCAAAGGTAAAGCGGCTGCCGATATTGGCGAAGGTCTCCTTGATGGAATCGCCCAGGTTGCCGCTAAAAACGCTCGGCTCGCTGCCGGTGTCAAAGACGAACTCACCGGGCTCCAGCGCGACTTCGATGATCTTGCCGTTTTGCACCACGAGCATGCCCTGGCCGTCGTTGACGGCGATGACCGAGCCGTTGGAGATGACGTTGTCCTCGCCGCGCGTGTTGGAGCTGCGGCCGCCGGTGCGCTTGCTGCCCTTGCAGGCCAAGACGTCAGCGGGCATCGATTCGCAGTAGATAAATTCCTTCCACTGGTCGGCCATGACGCCGCCGGCAGCACCCAATCCAGCTTTCAAGAGTCCCATGGTGATCTTCCTTTCTCGTCAAAGGCCGGGTGGTATTGGTCAGGATGGTTAATCGTCCTTGTCGTCCTTCATGACAACGGTGGTCTCGGTGTGGCTGAAGGTGTCGTGCTCCTCGGTCAGGTCGAGCTCGCCACAGTAGCAATCGGCGTGGGTGGCCTCGTTGGCCGTCTTGAGCTGGCCCACCAGCAGCACGTCTGCGATGACCACGATGATCAGCGGCGCGACGATGTTGATGAGGATGCCCTCGATATCAAAGGTGAGGTAATCCGGATCGAAGGCGTTTTCACCCATGAAGAGGATCTGGGAGAGGACAAATCCGATCACAAAGAACAGCACCGAGGCGATAGCGAGCTTGGGCTTGGAGCAAGGAAGCTCGCCGACCATACGGCCGGTTTGGCCGTTCATGGCAAACAGGTAGCTCTTGCCGTTCCACGAGGTGGAAAGCATCCACACGGGGAACAGGGCATAGTCGCTGTCTTCCCAGGTGTAGTCGAGCTGCTTGCTTTCGACCGTGGCATCGTCATATTCGTCGACGACGGTTTCGCGCAGGGCCGAGATCGTGCTTTCCTCCATGCGGCGTTCGGCGCGCGCCTTGCAGGTTTCGCAGTCCTCGTCGTAGCGGTTGGCGATGTAGCCGGGCATATACGCGACCGAAAACGGGCGCAGGGCATCGTAGTCAAACGGCTCGATGGCGTCCATGTGGCCGTCGGGCATCTTGGACGATCCGTCGACGGGCACGCGCTTAAACGAGATGTTTCCCTTGCGGTAGGCGTCGTAGTGGTCGGTGGTCGTGACGGTGCGGTCGGATTCCTCGGTCACGGTCTCGTTGGTCGCATCGAAGCACACTTCGCCGTCCACGCGGGCGCCGTAAAGCCAAAACGGCACGTAAACGCCTTGGACTTCGTCGATGTGGTTGCCGGTGACAAAGCTCTTGGGCAGCAGGATCTTGCCCTTGTAGTGCTCTTTGAGCGCGGCCATAACGTCGTCGCGGCCGAGCTTAAACGGAATCACCAGGTCGGGTGAGAAGTCGCCCGAGAGCTGACCGGGTGCCACGGCGGGGTTGCCGCAGTACGGGCAGGTGGTAACGGCGACGGTGCCATCCGAGATTAGCTCGGCGCCGCACGACGAGCAGATATAGCCGGCGTTTTGGGCGAGCTCCTGCACCGCAGCGTCGGTCGCGGGCTTGGGTGCCGCCGCTGCGGCGTCGGCTTTGGCGTCTGCCTTGTCCTGGCGCTCGCGATAGAGGGCCTCGACCTCTTCGACTTCAAAACGCGAATCGCAGTAGTCGCAGACGAGCTTTTGCTCGGCACTGGCAAAGTGAAGGGGGCCGCCACACGCGGGGCACTGATAGTTGACGCTCTCGAAGGCCATGATCGGTCCTTTCGCTGCCGGAGGCTATGCGCCGATGGCGCCGCCGCAGTATTCGCAGCGCCCACTGGCATCGGGAATGGTGGTTGCACCGCAGAAGGGGCAGGTCACCGCGGTCTTGGGGGCCTTGGCGGCCACGACGCTGTCGCGCGTCTCCTGGCGCAGCTGCACCAAGGCGTCGCGGACTTCGGTTGCCTGACGCTTGGCCTCGCGGTACTCGATGGATCCGCGCTGCTCGATGGTGGAGTCGTTCACGCGCAGGTCGATCTCGGTAAAGTACGGCGTGTTGACGTGGATGGTCAGATTGAAGTCGTAATCCAGGTCGTAGCGCGGCGGGTCATAACTCTCACGCTCGCCGTCCTCGGTCTCGCGATAGATCTCGGTGCGGTGCTCGTCGATATCCATATCGCAACCGAGCACCTGCGAGAACTCGATGATGTCGGGATTGGCGTCGCGCCAGCGGCTCTGCGAAGTGATGATCAGCAGGCCCGCGTCCTCATCGAGCATAATATTGGTGCGCCCGGCAGAAAGCGTGCGCGTGGGGTTGAACGAAGACAGGCGCTCGGCGTTGGCCTCGCGGTAGGCGAGTTGCTCACGGATATCGTCCGCGGTGCTGGAGCGATAGCCGTGAAAGTAGGGGGAGAGCTTGCCGGCGCACTCTTTGCACAGGTAGCCTTCATTGATTTTTGTCTTACCTAGAAGTCCCAGCTCGGTACCGCAAATCGCGCACTCTTTCTTCTCGAACATCTTGTCAAAGAAGCCCATGGCTGCCTCCCATCAACTGGTAGCGTGTGTCACTTTTGATGATGGGGGAGTGCGCGATCCTTCGCGATACCCAGACGGCTCAAGGAGTCTCCACAACTGGGACACATGGCCCATTTTTTGATTGGACGCCGGGGACACTCTTCGGCCACTCATTGGGGACGTACTTAAATGAGTGGTAGTTGGGGACACTCCTGGCCGAGCTAGAGATCGCGCGCGTCCCTTCTGGTCCATGCGGCTCAAAATCGCGGCGTGATGTGGACGGCTGGGGTCGAATTGGCAGCATTTCGAGCCTGGCTTCGATATTGAGACTGGTTCTTTATTAAAATAGATTTCCAGACAATTGAGCGGCTGGGGGCTAACCATGAGGGGCATGGGAGACACAACCGCATATTTGCGTCGGGGCATTCGGGAGATTATATGCCTGGCGCTGTTCTTCTTCACGTTTTTGGCGTGCGAGTATCTTTTTGATGTGCGCATGGCCGAGTTCGTGTCTCCGAACGAGGTCGTTATTTATGAGAGCCTTGTCATCGGCGCGAGCGTGATTGGCTTCTTTGTGCGTCCCATTCTGTACTATCGCCGTCCCCATGCTATCGACGCAACGAGTGACGTCACGGGCGTTTTGCTGGTGGCGGCATTGCGGCTTATAGGACAAAATGTGTGTCTACTTTAGGGGCATCGGCGCAGGTCGA
>URZB01000188.1 GCA_900552295.1 uncultured Collinsella sp. | reverse complement strand
CGAGATGTAGCTCCGTCTCGTGGGCTCGGAGATGTGTATAAGAGACAGCGCCATGAGTGCGACAAGCGCCGGCGAGTTTTCTTGGCTCCAAAAGCTCATGAGCGCTACCACGTACGTAGTCGCGTTTTTGATCGGCGGACTGCTCCGCGACGTAACCGACGCCATGGATTCGGACAGGGCGGGCGCCTTGGGCATGCGCTCGCTCGTAACGGTTTTGGCGCTCGCCACCATCCTGGAAGGAGCACTCTCCTTCACCGGCAACCTCACGGCGATGGCAGTCCTCTCCTACAAATCAACCTCGTTGATCTCGTTTGCCCTCGCTGCCGCCTCTCTGCTCTTTGCGGCGACCCGGCGCAGGGCCTCAGGCAATCCACGGACCGCAGGTGTCATCGTCACCTTATCGACCGCCACGCTTGGTTTCTATGTGATGCAGTCGCTCACCAGTAGCCTGTGGCGTCCCGTCTTCAATACGTTGCTCGCAAACATACTGATCAGCCAAAACAGCCCGGCAGCTATATGTATCGTCACGGGTATCGTCATTAGCATCGTCTTTGCTCTGGCACTTCTCATCATCGATGCAACTAGAAGTCTTATTGAACGCAAGCTCAAGAGGCAATAGACACGCTGCCGTCAGACGCTAAAGCCGCTACAGCCGTGGCAGGTTCCTGCGTTTTATTCAAAGCTTGCCGCCAAGGTGCGCCGAGCCTTTACAATAGGACAGTCCCAAGGACGTATTCAATAGCTTCCGCGCTGCACTCACCCGCCGCGCGTGAAAGGATATATTGCCCCATGCCTTCAACCCTTCCCGCTCCCATCGATAAGCTCGCCATTGTCGTCGTTACGTACAAGCGCCAGGAACTCCTGGCCAACTTGTTCGACTCCATGACCGAGCTTACGTCAGCGCCCTGGCGCATCGTGATCGTCGATAACGAGAATTCGCGTGAGACCGAGGCCATGTGCACCGCATTCAACGAGCGCCTGGCCAACCTGTGGGGCACCGACATCGAACAGCCCGACGCGAAGGGCGGCACCGACCGCGTCATCTACGCACCACAGCTCGAAAACGGCGGCGGTGCAGGTGGCTTCTCCGCCGGCACCAAATGCGCCTACGACCTGGGCGCCCAGTGGTTCTGGGTGATGGACGACGACGTGCTCGTCATCCCCGAAGGCATCGAGCGTCTTGCCAAGTGGACCGACCGCTACGATGTCATCCAGGGTTCGCGCCTGGACTTTGACGGCGGCGCCTTCTTTTGGCAGTACCAGCTCATCCTTTCGCTTGGTATCCCCAACCCCATCGCTAAGTGGGACCTGGGCCCCAAGGGCTACCGCGCCATGAACCAGTTGTGCTTTGAAGGCGGCATGTTCTCGCGCCGCGTGGTCGACAAGATCGGCCTGCCCGATGCGCGATTCTTCATCTACGGCGACGATGCCTGCTATGGCTACGTGGCCAGCCAGCACTTCCCCGCCGCCGTTGTTGCCGACGTGGTGCTCAAGCGCGCCCGCGCCGTCTCTAACTGGGACATCGCCGGCAAACGCCAGCTCAACTCCACGAGCGACACCAACCGCTACTACATCATGCGCAACCGCGGTTATCTGGCACGCTACATGCAGATCTACGGCGACTACCACCCTATGCTGTTCCGTCTGGGCAACGCCGCGACCTTCTGCAAGGAATTCATTCGCCTGGCTGCGGTCGATAAGTGCTTTAAGACCGGTATTCCGGCGCTGCGCCGAGGCATGAAAGACGCCCGCAAGATCATCAAGGATCCCAACTGGAAGCCCATGCCGCCCATGAAGGACACCGAGTAACGGAAGCTGGAAACACCTCGGCGCTTAAAGCCGCTGGCACACCGTAGCCACATGCTGCCCATCAAACCCAAACCCCCAGCGCATGCGTCCAATGGCGGGGCGTGGCACACGGATTTCGTCGATGCCGTCGCGCTCTATGTCGAGCAGCGCCTGCACGGCCAGCAATTCCAGGCCCAGCGCATCCACACCGGGGTCATACATCATGTTGATCGTTATCAGCGGACGTTCATCGAGCATACCGATCGTATCGGCTATGTCGAACACGGCGCCCGTGGGAAAAACCTGGATGTCCCAGCGATCCGCGCCACACTTTCGCCTCGAGGCAGGATTGGCATAGCCCGGCAAGCCAAAGCAGAGCCCCTGCAAGAGCAGATGATATGGCAGCGGCGTATCTGGGTCGGTCGCACCGATTCCCGCATCTCCCAAGATGCGGCTTAGCGCCCGCCTCACGGTATCCTCGTTCCCATGGCACAGCCCGTCGCGAAACGCATCGACGTCTCGAATGTCTTCTGCGGCACACTCAAACCACTCAACAATCACTAGACGCAAGGCCTGTCTAAGCTCGTTATTGGGCAATCGCAAAGCACGGAGGCGATTGCCATGCTCTGGCTCCTCAGTCATATCCGTCGTGAGAAAACCGGACAGATACAGCGCTGTCCACATGCCATCGTCAGGCGAGACATCTGGCTCTGCAGTGCCCAAACAAAGCGGGACCTCAGCGCACCCATGGGCCTCGAGCAAATCAAACAAGACCGAAAGGCGGTCGAGATTCCAGTCACTAACTACCCTACTCAGGCAATCCGCATACCCATACAGATCGGCACGCACGGGCGCCGTGCAGCCTCGGTCCAGAAAACCGATCACACGCGCTGGACTCGAGCAATAGGCCCTACCAAACCGATATCCCTCGAGCCATTCACGCGTATCATCCAGGTATTCCTCACGCCCAGCATGATTCAACAGAGCCTGGACCTCGGCATCCGAAAAGCCGAAACAACGGTCACACCAGGTCGAAAGCGGCGTCGTCAGACAATACGAGCAGCCATGCAAAGAAAGCGCCGCTTCGGCAGGGCCGGGATACTCCCCCATCAGACACGTCAGCCGCAACGAATCGCGCGCAGCGGCAATGGTGTCGAACAGCACGCGATCGAATAGCCCTGCCGGATCAGCACCGGAAGCGCCCCTCGCGCTTGCACGGCCCAACCATGACGCATCGTACCCATCAACGAGCAATACAACCTGCTCATCGCAGGCCATCTCCAGCAGCTCAATGAGCACGCCAAGCACCGAGGCGACCTCATCCTCGCTCGCCGCGCCACGCGCAACGAGTTCGATGTGACGTACCTTGTCTCGAGCTAAATCCGGAGCCTCCAAAAGCGCCAGCAGGCGAGCACACTCGTCCGAAAGAGCATCGCGCACGACGTCGGCAACATCGGTGCCACGCCTCGCAGCGCCAGAAAAGTCCAGCGATATCACCGGATAGCAAGCGTACTCATCCCGATAGCGCCCGCCGTCCGCATCCCAAATCTGAGCATCGGCAAACAAACGCTGACCAGAGCGACCGACCGCTGGACGCTCCAGAAAAGCCCTGAGCATCGACAAGTTCATGCTCTTGCCAAAACCCTCGGGTCGACAGCACACCACAACGGACGCGTCGCAGTCCAACACATCGGCAATAAACATGGTCTTGTCAACCAGCATGCAGCAACCAAGGGCCTCCGCATAGTCATGCATGCCAATGGGCAAAACCGCATCGTCGGCACAGCCGATCAAGCGCACGCCAAAGCCGTCAGTACAACCATTATTTGCCTGTTCAGACACCAAAACGTTCCCCCTAAATCGCAACACGATGCCAATTGTAATGACCACCTCGCGCGTACCGATGTCGCCGTGCAAACATATCGGGCAACGGTAGCAACAAGAGGTGTGAGGGGGCACAACTAATCGTTGCACAATCAGAACCACCCTTAAAAAGGGTGGTTTGCTCTTAGGGTATAACTGTCTCTTATACACATC
>URZB01000187.1 GCA_900552295.1 uncultured Collinsella sp. | reverse complement strand
GACGATGCAGTCAGCCTCGGCAGCCTTAAAGGCGGCAACGCCGTCCTGAACGTTCTGGATGGTGGGGTTGGGCTTGATCTCGGAGTAGAGGCTCCAAGCGATGCCGGCGGCGTCGAGCTCGTCGGTCACCTTAGCGGTAACGCCAAACTTGACCAGATCGGGGTCGGAGCAGACGAAGATCTTCTTGTAGCCACGACGCTGGAGCTCGCCGGGGATCTCCTTGATGGCGCCGGAACCATGATAAGAAATGGTATTGAGAACGAAACGATTAGCCATTGATAGCCTCCCATCGTGTGCGGGGCACCTATTACGCCCCGCGCTATAAGTTCCATCCTAACGCTTTTGAAACAAAAAACGCGTGAGAACGTCAAATTTGTTAAAGCGTTTCAACAGGTGATGAAAAATATTGCGGCAAAGGGACAGCCCCTTTGCCACATTCGGTTACTTTCGACAGCCCTCTTTCCAAGCCTCGGCCGCAACCTTCCAGCGTAAGCGCAAGTCGCGCTCGCGGTCGATGAACATGATGGCAAACGCGACAAACAGCAGCAAGCTCGCCACGACGATGGCGTGCAGGCCCATGCGCTCAATACACCAGTTGCCCAACACGGCGCCAAACACAAAGGTAAAGATCACGCCAAAGTACAGCAGGCCGTTTTCCAAAAAGCCGCGCCTGTGGGTGATGATGTAATCGTCCACGTTTTGCAGCGCGTTGCGCAAGTTGCCGATGCACATGGTCGTAGCGATGCCGTGACCGTGGATCTTGCGGAAGCTCTCGACCTGCATGCCGCAGGCAAACGAGGTGAGGCAGTTGGCGAGCAGGTTGTAACCGCCACCGGGGATAAAGCTCACGCCCAGCAAGATGACGGCTTCAAAGAACACCGTCACCTGACGCCAGTGAATCACGCTGCCAAACCGCTCGTGCACCAGGTCGGCAAGCATAATGCCCACAGCAAACGACACCACAGGGAAGAAGTAGCGCCCCGCAAGTACCCAATTGCCCTCCGAGATGCTCACGCCCACCAGCAAGATGTTGCCCGTCTGCGCGTTGGCGAAAACATGATCGCGCCCAATGTACGAATACACGTCCATAAAGCCACCGGCGAGCGCCAAGATGATGCCCAGCTCAATAGACTCCGATATCTGTTTGGCACGCTGCATCGTCGTGCATCCTCCTTGTTGACGACTCTCTCGTGCGTTGGCGGAAACATAGCCGCCGTTCATACTGTAACCCATTGACAACATGGCGTGCGCGCGAGACGACCCCTTCGACACAGGGATACACAGTCTGGAAACAAACGACACCCGCATCGACACGCCGATCCGCTAGCTCATGTACTCCACCAGTCTTTTTAGCCCCGTCCCAAAAAGACTGGTTACAATTACGTGCAGCATACAAACACCGGGAGGGATCGTGGCAAAAAAGCCTCAGCACGCTCAGAACAACCAGCGCAGTCAGCAGGGCAAACAGGGCCAGCAGCAAAAGCGCGGCGGTAAGGCGCAGGGTGGGCACACCACGCATACCCCAGCAGCGCTCACACGCCCCTGGCGCCCGGGCCGCGATAAGTTCCTCCCCGTCAGCCGCGCCGACATGGATGCGCGCGGCTGGGACCAGTGCGACTTTGTCTACATCTGCGGCGACGCCTACGTGGACCACCCCAGCTTTGGTATGGCCATCATCAGCCGCGTCCTCGACGCGCACGGCTACAAAGTGGGCATCATCTGCCAGCCCGACTGGACCGACCCCGCCAGCATCACGGTGCTCGGTGAGCCGCGCCTGGGCTTTTTGGTCAGCGCCGGCAACATGGACTCCATGGTCAACCACTATTCGGTGACCAAGCACCGTCGCCATACCGACGCCTATACCCCCGGTGGCGAGGAGGGGCACCGCCCCAATCGTGCCGTCACGGTCTACGGCAACCTCATCCGTCAGACGTTCAAGGACGCTCCCATCATCATCGGCGGCATCGAGGCAAGCCTGCGCCGCCTGGCTCACTACGACTACTGGCAGGACAAGCTCAAGCGCTCGGTACTGCTCGACTCGGGCGCCGACATCCTCATCTACGGCATGGGCGAGCACGCGATTGTCGAGATCGCCGACGCGCTCGACGCGGGACTGCCCGTCGATCAGATCACCTATATCAACGGCACCGTCTACCGCACGGGTTCGCTCGACGAGGTCTACGACTACGACCTGCTGCCCAGCTGGGACGACCTTACCGCCGACAAGCTCAACTACGCACGCAGCTTCAATGTGCAGCAGCAGAATATGGACCCCATCACCGGACACCGCCTGGTAGAGCCCTACCCCAACAGCGTCTATGTGGTGCAGAACCCGCCATCGGCGACGCTCACCACCGATGAGATGGACGAGGTGGCCGAGCTCCCCTACGCACGCGATTGGCATCCCGACTACGACGCGGCAGGCGGCGTGCCGGCCTTTGCCGAGATCAAGTTTTCCATTAGCTCCAACCGTGGCTGTTTTGGCGAGTGCTCGTTTTGCGCCCTCACCTTCCACCAGGGGCGCGTGCTGCAGATGCGCAGCCACGATTCGATCATGCGCGAGGCCGAGCTGCTCACGCGCGATCCCGAGTTTAAGGGCTACATCAACGACGTGGGCGGACCGACGGCAAACTTTAGCCGCCCTGCCTGCGACAAGCAGCTCAAGCACGGCGTGTGCAAGAACAAACGCTGCCTGTGGCCGAGCGTATGCAAGAACATGGTGGTCGACGAGAGCGGCTACACGCAGTTGCTGCGCGACCTGCGCCAGCTGCCGGGCGTCAAGAAGGTCTTCGTCCGCAGCGGCATCCGTTTTGACTACACCATGGCCGATGCCTCGGACGAGTTTTTGCGCGAGCTGCTGGAGCATCACGTTTCGGGCCAGCTGCGCGTAGCGCCCGAGCATGTGAGCGACGCGGTGCTGTCCGTGATGGGCAAGCCGAGCCGCGCCGTCTACGACGCGTTCTGCCGTAAATTTGAACGCCTGAACCGCGAATACGGACTCAAGCAGTACGTGGTGCCGTATCTGATATCGAGCCACCCGGGCTCAACCATGAAGGAAGCCGTGGACCTTGCCGAAGCCGTGCGCGACATGGGCTACATGCCCGAGCAGGTGCAGGACTTCTACCCCACGCCGTCCACCATGTCGACCTGTATGTACTACACCGGCGTGGATCCGCGCACCATGGAGCCGATCTATGTGGCGCGCGACCCGCACGAGAAGGCCATGCAACGTGCGCTCATCCAGTATCGCAAGCCCGAGAACTACAAGCTCGTGCGCGAGGCGCTGGAAAAAGCCGGCCGCCGCGATCTGATTGGCTACACCAAGCATTGCCTGATTCGTCCCGTGCCGCCGCGCCCGGGCGAGACATCTGCCAACGGCGGGCATGGAACCGGCAAGAAGGGCGGCAAGCCGCACGGTGGCGCCGGCAAGGGGCCCAAGGGTAGCAAGGGGCACAGCGGCATGTCGCGCGCACAGAACACCGC
This sequence comes from uncultured Collinsella sp., assembly GCA_900552295.1. Classification (GTDB taxonomy): domain Bacteria; phylum Actinomycetota; class Coriobacteriia; order Coriobacteriales; family Coriobacteriaceae; genus Collinsella. The sequence goes on along the minus strand of URZB01000187.1, from coordinate 370 downwards.
CGGTCGCAATCGCGCGGCCCAGGGGCGTCAGGGCGCCAACGGAGGCGGACGCCGCAACTAGGGCAGCGGTGCGTTCGCTGCATCCACCCCACACGCGTGGCGCAGCGAACGCATTGCCTCAACGAGGATGACGCCGGCGATAGCGACCGTAATTGCCACATCGAGCGGCGTGTTCACAAACCAGAGCAACGTCATGAGATACGACCCGGCATTAAAGGCAAAGTGCAGCAGGATCGTGTAGCGGAGCTTTCCGGTCGTCACGAGCACCCAACCAAAGATGAGGCCGGCGGCACCCGCGTAGCAACCCTGCACCCAATTCATGTGCATAAAACCGAAGCTGTCTCTTATACACATCTGACGCTGCCGACGA
>URZB01000186.1 GCA_900552295.1 uncultured Collinsella sp. | reverse complement strand
CGTCGACCACGGTAAGTCGGCACTGATCGAGGCGCTGACCGGCAAGAATCCCGACCGTCTGGAAGTTGAGCGCCGTCGCGGTATGACCGTGGAGCTGGGCTTTGGCGAGCTGGCGCTGCCGAGCGGCAAGATCGTCGGCCTGGTCGACGTGCCGGGCCACGCGCATTACTTGCGCGCCATGGTGCAGGGTGCCACGGGCATTGATGTTGCCGTGTTGGTGGTCTCTGCCGTCGAGGGCGTGATGCCGCAGACCCGCGAGCACGTGCATGTGCTGGAGCTGCTGGGCGTTACGCATATGGTGGTCGCGCTGACGATGTGTGACCTGGCCGATGTCGAGATGACCGAGCTTGCTGAGCTCGATGTCGATGACTTTTTGTCGGGTACCGTGTTTGCGGGCGCGCCGATCGTGCCTGTGTCGTCCAAGACAGGCGAGGGGATCGATGGCCTACTGGCTGCGCTTGACGAGCAGGTAGCCACTTGCTGGGATGCTTGCCGTGCCCGTGCCGAGCTCACCGATGCCGCACCGCGCTTGCCGATTGACCGCTGCTTTACGATCAAGGGCGCCGGCACCGTCGTGACAGGGACACTGCACGATGCGCCGGTTGCGGTGGGCGATGAGCTCGTCGCGCTGCCGTCGCGCACGGCCTGCCGCGTACGCGGGATCCAAGTGCATGGCGACACGCAGCAGGCGCTTCCCGGTCAGCGTGTGGCGCTCAACTTGGTGGGCGGTGGCGTCGCTGCGCTCGATCGCGGTGAGATGCTCGGCGTGGAGGGTCGCTTTGGCCAGACGCTGCGCTTTATGATGGCGTTTACGTATTTAGGTCGCGAGGGCACCAAGCCGCGCGTGCTCGAGTCGGGCGCGCGTGTGCATGTGATGGCCGGCACGGCCGAGGTCGTCGGCCGCATCATGCTTTTGGAGGGCGAGGCCCCCATGGCGGTGGGCGAGACCCGTAATGTTCAGGTGCGCTTGGAGGAGCCGCTGCCGCTGCGAGCCGGAGACCATGCCGTGGTGCTGTCCTATTCGCCCGTGATGCTCATCGGCGGCGGGCGCGTGCTGCTATCGCGCTGCCGTCGCTCGCGCGAGCTTTCGGCGGGGGAGCGCACGCTGCTTGCAGCGCTTGAGGCCGACGATGCCGTCGCTGGTGCGGATGCGTGGCTGGCGCTGCAGGCGTTGCCAGTCGTGGTCGCTGACGTTGCCGCGGCGCTAGATCTTGTTTCCGGTGAGGCCGATACCGCGCTGAACGAGTTGGTGGCACGAGGTGTTGTTTGCGAGCTTGCTGGCTCGGGCGATGCGCTGTATGTGAATGCCGCCGTGCTCGATGCCGCCATGGGCGTGCTGGCGGCGACCCTGTCGGCCATGCACGCGGCGGCTCCCAAGGAGACGGGCTTTACGCCCGGCGCCGTTGCCCATGCTGCGTGGCCTGCCGCTGATGAAGGCGTTGCCGCGGCCCTGATTGCCGAGGGCTGCTCCCGTGGCGTGTGCGCCGCCGAGGGCGCCGAGGTATTCGATCCGCATTCGGCCGCCGCGGCGGCACGCGTGGTGCGAGAGGCTTGCGAGCGCATCGTCGCGCTGCTTGACGAGGCTGGCCTGGATGCACCGGCGCTTCCCGAGGTGGGCGAACAGCTGCAGCTCGGTCGCGACACCATGACGCGTGCCCTGCGCGAGCTTTCGCTCAACCGCTCGATCGTTAAGGTCGAGCGCGACGTTGCCCTGTCCGCTGCCGCCGAGTCCCATGCGCGTGAGCTTGTCGCCGCCGCCATAGAGGCAGCCGGCGGCGCTGCCACCACGAGCGTGCTGCGCGAGGCCCTGGGTGTGTCGCGCAAACGCGCCATCAGCATCTTGGAGCACCTAGATGCCGTGCGCTTTACGGTGCTCGACAAGGATGCCGGCGGCCTGCGCTCCCTGCGCTAGATTGGCTGCTCGGTTTGGTAAAATACCTCCGCACTTGGGAACGGATGGGCTCCGGTGGGCTCCGCGGTCCTCAAAACCGTTGCGAGGCGTGCAAAACGTCTTGGATGTGTTCGATTCACATACGTTCCCGCCATACGCTACCAGCGCTTTTGTGCTCGCGGTCTTGCTGCGTGCCGCAAAGGCGCTGTTTTGTTTTTGCACAGGTTTGCCGTACCGCCCGCTTTATCGGCGACGGTATTTGGCTTCGCGTGCCGGGTTTTGAGCATGCCGATGGGGGTGGTTTGCCGTATGACTACCGTAAGACGGGCCGATCTTTCTTGCGTCGTTCAAGCGGGCGGGATGTCCTCGCGCATGGGCTGCGATAAGGCTCGCATGGCGTTTTGCGGCGAGCCGCTCATCGAACGCGTGCTGGGTCGGCTGGCGCCAGTTGCCGGCGAGTTGGTCGTGACGACGTCGCGTCCCAGCGAGCTTGCCTTTCTTGAGGAGTGCGCGTTTGGCGGCTTGGTGCCGCGTGTGGTGGCGGACCTAGAAGGGTCGGCGGGCGCCATGCGCGGCATCGCGAGTTCGCTGACTGCGGCCCGGCTGCCTCTCGTTGCTATCGTCGCCTGTGATATGCCGTTTGTCTCTTCAGAGCTAATCGGTGCCCTTGCCGGCTGTGTCGAGGCCGAGGCGCTCGACGTGTGCGTGCCGCGCGAGGAGCGGGGGATTGAGCCGCTTTGTGCCGTCTGGCGCCGTGACGCGTGTGTGCCGGTCGCCCAAGAGCTGCTCGCCTGCGACCGTCAGCGCATTCGCTGCCTGATCAGTCGCGTTCAGGCCGGTTATATGGATGAGCCGCAGATTGTTAAGGCCGCGGGCTCGACGCTCTGCTTCGAAAACGTCAATACGCCCGAGGAGTTTGCGGCGGCCGAGTTACTCGCCTAGACGATTGGAGTTGCCATGTCTCACGATATTTGTCCCGACATGGGAGAACCTTGCACTTGCGACGGGTCCGAACCCTGTACCTGTGGTTGCGGTGGCTGTGGACATACCGCGGAAGAGGAAGCGGCCGCCGCGGCGTATCGTGAGGCACACCGTGAAAGCCCGTCCGGTGATGTCCTCGATCGCGAACGCAAGATCATTGTGTCGTTCGACAGCACCTTCGATGTGATGGAATGCGAACAGCTGTGTCTTGCCGCCGGTGTGCCCGGGCGCATCATGCCGCTGCCCGGCTCCATTACCGCCGGCTGCGGGCTGTGCTGGGCCATGCCGTTCTCGGGCGATGCCCTCGCCGCCTTCCGCGCCGCTACCGAAGGCCGCGTAACCCCTGCCGACTACCATCAGCTCGTCCTCTAACCACCACCACACCACCACAAAGGTACCTGTCCCCAATGTGGTGGTTTGGAACACGTGGACGAAACAGGTTTGAAACACGGGTTTTGCGCGTCAGACACTCAAAAACGCTTCTACCTGCATCGTAATCAAAACGAAACATCTGCTCGTCGGCTTATGCGAAACTTTGCCGCAACAGTGCGATATTATCCATACACGATAAAGCTCGCGGCGCATAGGGTGCCGCGACCAACATTTTTCGTTTCCCATCATTGGAGGAAGCATGAGCTACACGCAGAAAGTTCTCGAAGAGCTCAAGGCCCGCTATCCCGAGCAGCCTGAGTTCATCCAGGCCGCGACCGAGATCCTCGGCACCATCCAGCCGGCACTCGACGCCCACCCCGAGTACGAGGAGGCCGCCCTGCTGGAGCGCCTCGTCGAGCCCGAGCGCATCGTCATGTTCCGTGTTCCCTGGGTCGACGACCAGGGCAAGGTTCAGGTCAACCGCGGCTATCGCGTCGAGTTCAACTCTGCCATTGGACCCTACAAGGGCGGCCTGCGCTTTAACCCGACGGTCACCCTGGGCATGCTCAAGTTCCTGTCTCTTATACACATCTGACGCTGCCGACGATAA
>URZB01000185.1 GCA_900552295.1 uncultured Collinsella sp. | reverse complement strand
ACTCGTCAAACAGCCCCTGGCTACGCAAATCGCAGGTGACGGCGAGATGCCTGCCCACGCCCGTATTGATGCCGACGAGCTCGGCAAGCTGGGCGATGAGACGCGGAGGCAGGTTATCGATGCAAAAATAGCCCATGTCCTCGAACACGTGCATGGCCTGTGTGCGGCCCGATCCGGACATTCCGGTGATGATGACGATATCGGGGATGCGCTCCGAGCGCTCCGCCGCATCCATGGCATCTCCCTTTTGCATGTGCTGCCTCCCGAAAACAAGCGCGGGACCCAGCAACCCGGATCCCGCGCGGTCAATTGCCTATATTGAGTATACCGCCCCGAGCGGATACGAGGTCTGTCTTACGCCTCAAGCGCAGCCTTGAACCAACTTGTAATACTCGTGGGGTGCGTGATGGCGGTGCCGACGACAACGGCCCAGGCGCCAGCATCGATCGCGGCGCGAGCCTCCTCGGGCGTATGCACGCGACCCTCACAAATGATGGGAAGGCCGGGGAATTCCTCAGTCGCCTGACGCAGGAGCGGCAGGTCGGGGCCATCGGCCATGGTGCAGTCGATGGCGGCGACGCCGTGAGAAAGCGTGGTGGATACCAGGTCAAAGCCCATATCAACAGCACGGCGAATATCCTCGATGGTGGCACAATCCGCCATCAGGAGCACACCCTCCTCGTGCAGCGGACGGAAGGTATCCTCGACCGTCTTGCCATCGGGGCGCGGACGATCGGTGGCGTCGATCGCCACGATATCGGCACCGGCAGCAACGCAGGCGCGAGCGTGACGCAGCGTCGGCGTGATGTAAACGCCCTCGTGCCCATCCTTCCACAGGCCGATGACGGGAACCTCACAGCGACCCTTAATGGCGGCAATGTCGGCAAGGCCCTGGCAGCGAATGGCGGCAGCGCCGCCGAGCTCGCAAGCGCGAGACATTTGAGCCATGGTCTCGGGCGTACGAAGCGGCTCGCCCATATACGCCTGAACGCTCACGACGAGCTTGCCCTTCAGGGATTGAATCAAAGGATCGACGGTCATAAGGCTGCAACCTTTCTCAGAACAGCCTCCCGAGGCGTGTTGTCTCGGGAGGCTCCTACAGCAGATACGTTTACTTCAACGAGGCAAGAAGATGCTCAGCGGCACCGATGAGCGGAGCATCGCCCTCCAGAGAACCGATGAGGATCGGCGTGTCCTGAAGCGGATCGAGCGCCTGGCTGGCATAGCCTTCGTGCACCGAATCCTTCCACGTCTGTGAACGCCAATCGGGACCTTGGTGAATCACGCCGCCCGAAAGCACGATGACCTCAGGGTCCAGGATGTTAGCGAGCGAGCCCAAGCTGGCGCCCAGCGCAAAGCCGGCGTCATGGATGACCTCGGTCGCCTTTGCGTCGCCCGCACGGCACAGGTCGTTCACATCGCGACCGACCGAAGGACGGCTGGGGTCGACGCGGCCAAAACGCTCATCGTACATTCGACCAATGGAAGTGCCCGAAGCAACCGACTCCAGATGGCCGGAACGCCCGCAGGCGCAGGGAATGCCGGCGGCAGCCGAGCACTCGATGTGGCCCATATGGCCGGCAGCACCATGGAAGCCCTGCATCACGCGGCCGTTCTCGACATATGCGCCGCCGATGCCCGTACCGATGCCAAGACACAAGACGGAGAACTTGCCCTTGCCGACGCCCCAGTGGGCCTCGCCCAGAGCATGAGCCTGCACGTCGCCTACGACGGCAACGGGAAGACCGAGGTCCTCGCGCAGACGCGGCCCCAACTGAACGCCGGACCAGCCGGGCATGATCTCATTGGCATACGCGATGGCGCCCGTCTTGGGATCGACGACGCCGGCGGCACCGATACCGACGCCAAGGACCTCGACATCGGGATTCGCCTCGAGAGCGGCCTTGATGGACGCCTCGATACGCTGGAAGACGGCCTCGCCGCCCTCCTGGGCCTCGGTAGGAACCTCGGCCTCAAAAACGGGATGGGGCACACTACCGTCAGCCGGGTACTCCATGATGGCAGTCGCGATCTTTGTTCCGCCGATATCGACAGAGCAGACGTACTTGTTCTCCATGTCGCTCTCCTTAGGAGATAAAAAACAACTACAGGAAATGAAGGCGGTGTTATCGCCGCAACTTAGTAAAGGTTTCCCAGGTGCCCGAGGTTGGGGCTCAAGTGGTCGGGCGTTGACCTAATGGGTCACGCCCGACCACTTGAGCCCCAAGATCGGGTGCCTGGGGAAGCTTTACAGGAGACCGTTGTCCTGGAGGACCTTCTTAATCGCCTCGACGTTCTCGCCGGTCATGGCCTTCACCGGGCGCGGCATGGTCGGGCTGTCGAAGATACCCATGAGGTTCATAGCGGTCTTGAAGGCGCCGACGCCACCGGCATAGCCCTGGACGCCCGAGGTGACATCCCAGATGTGCGAAATCTCGTTGAGGCGATCCTGCTCGGCCTTGACGGTAGCCCAGTCACCAGCCTGAGCGGCCTTCCACTGACGCACGTAGCCCTCGGGCTCAACGTTGGCGAGACCCGGGACGGAACCGTCGGCGCCACCGAGGTAGGCGCCGTCGACAACAACCTCGTGGCCGGTGAGAATGCTCATCGGATGGCCGTTCTTCTCGTTCTCCTGAACGAGGTAGCGGAACGAGATGTCATCACCCGAGGAATCCTTGACGCCAGCAAGGACGCCCTCGGCGCCGAGTTTGGCAAGGAGCTTCCAGGGGAGCTTGGTGTGAACGCAGACGGGAATGTCGTAGGCAAAGATGGGCAGGTCGAGCTCCTCGTGCAGGATGCGGAAGTGCTCCTCGACCTCGGTCATGCCCTGCAGGGCATAGAACGGGCAGGTGGCGACGAGGGCATCGGCGCCCAGCTCCTGGGCGACCTTGCCGTGCTCGATCATGCGCTCGGTCTCGGTATCGATGATGCCGACCAGAACGGGAACGCGGTGGTCGACGATACGAACGGCCTCGGCGATAATCTGGCGACGGCGCTCGTCGGTGGAGAAGACGACCTCGCCCGAGGAGCCCAGGAAGAACAAGCCATCGACGCCGGCATCGATCATGCGGTTGATGCTGCGCTCAAAGGAGGCAACGTCGAGCTGGTGATCTTCGGTATCGGGAACAACGACGGGAGGGATAACGCCGGTGAATTTCTGAGTTGCCACAAGAATCTCCTTAGTTGTCTGGCGGGCAGCCCTATGCCGCCCACTCTTGTTGGCAGTGTCCAGGCCGCCTAGGCCAAAGAACACGGGTAGAACGTTTGGTTAAAGAAGTCGACGACTTCGTTTTCGAACGCATTGATGCGCTCGTGAGCGTATTTGGCATAGACGATATGCCTCCGGTCACACTCAAGACCGTTGAATACGGCAAACTGGCCCTTGGGGTCGCTCGCGGTATCCATAAGCGATGTGCCCATGAGCACCGATCCGCGCACCCGAGACGACAGCGCCTCAAGGCCACCGGGAATTGGATTGGCAACCGCCGTGCAGGCGAGGCCCCGCTCGTCCAGAGCAGAAACCGCCAGCGCGACTCCGCCGCCAAGGCCCTCGCCCCATGCAAAGATGCGGTCGGGGTCCATGCCATCAAGATTGCGCGCCACCTTCGCCAACGCGCAACCCCAACGGACGCGCTCGACAAAAGCGGGCGAAGAAATCCCCCGCTGCAGGTCGTCCGCACCAGCAACATCGTCATCCAGCGCGAGGACGGCATACCCCATGGCGGCAAATCTCGTCATGTGATGCCAGCCGCGCACAGGCCGATCGATGTCGTGGAACATCAGGCACAGCGGCACGCGCTCAGATACTCGGGCACGACCGACAGGCTCGATCAAACGAGCATGAATCGCATCGTCACCGAGCTCAAAGGAGACCTC
>URZB01000184.1 GCA_900552295.1 uncultured Collinsella sp. | reverse complement strand
AGCTCCGTCTCGTGGGCTCGGAGATGTGTATAAGAGACAGGTCGTCGCAAGGTCGAGTTCCGTCTGCGCGACTGGCTCATCAGCCGCCAGCGCTATTGGGGCAACCCCATCCCGGCCATCCACTGCGAGCACTGCGGCATCGTGCCCGTTCCCGAGGATCAGCTGCCGGTGACGCTACCCGAGAACCTGGACCTGGGTGCCGGCGAGACCCTCGCCGAGTGCAAGGAGTTCTACGAGACCACCTGCCCGGTCTGCGGCCGCCCGGCCAAGCGCGAGACCGATACCATGGACACCTTCACCTGCTCCAGCTGGTATTACCTGCGCTATACCGATCCGCACAACACCGAGCTGCCCTTCTCCCGCGAGGCCGCCGACCGTTGGATGCCCGTCGATAACTACATCGGCGGCATCGAGCACGCTATTCTGCACCTGCTCTACAGCCGCTTCTTTACCAAGGCGCTGCGCGACCTGGGCCTGCTGAGCGTGGACGAGCCCTTCACTAACCTGCTGTGCCAGGGCATGGTCAAGGACGAGAACGGCGACACCATGTCCAAGTCCAAGGGCAATGTCGTGCCCCCGAGCTCGGTTATCGAGCCCTACGGCGCGGACACCATGCGTCTGGCGATCTTGTTTATCGCCCCGCCCGAGAAGGACTTCGACTGGGATCCCAAGGCCGTTGAGGGCGCCAACCGCTTCATCAAGCGCGCCTGGCGTATCGTTTGGCAGCTCGTCCAGTCCGGCGACGCCAACGTGGCCTTTGACAAGTCCGCGCTCGACGAGGTTGCGATGAAGCTCTATCGCGAGCGTCACCGCACCATCGCCAAGTGCACCGAGGACTTCGATCGCGGCCAGTTCAACACCGCGATCTCGGCCGTCATGGAGCTCGTCAACGCGGCGAGCGCCTACCTCAATGCCACTGAGGGTACCGCCCGCGACAAGGCGCTGTGCTACGGCGTGGCTAAGGATATCGTGAGCGTCCTTGCCCCCATCTGCCCGTTCTGGGCCGACGAGCTGTGGCACGAGGCACTCGGCTGCGAGGGCAACGCGTACACCGCCGCCTGGCCCGAGTTCGACCTGGCCGAGTCCGTTGAGGACACGGTGCAGATCGTGGTCCAGGTGCTCGGCAAGGTCCGCGGCCGCGTCGACGTGGCCCGCGATGCCTCCAACGAGGAAATGCAGGCTGCCGCCGAGGCCGCCGTCGCCAAGTGGCTCGAGGGCAAGACGGTCGTCAAGGCCATCTGCGTGCCCGGCAAGCTGGTCAACCTTGTGGTCAAGTAAGCGCTGCGCGTAAAGCTGACATGCAATAAACGAGGGACGGTCCGGTTGGGTCGTCCCTCGTTTTTCATGCACCTGTCCTGGTGCCTGCGGTTAATTGTTCTATTCTTGTGGAGAACCTGTGCTCACGCTGACCTGCGGGTTTGTGTTGTGGTTGCACGTTTGTGCAGGTATTGGTATAGTTTGCTTGCAAATGAAGTTGTAATTGAAAGAAGTGGGGTTTCGGCCCCGCTTCTTTTTTGTATGGATGGAGGTGCCGCAATGGTCAAGACCAAGACCGAGCAGGCGATCATCGACGCACTCGAGGCCGTCGCTCCCCAGCACGATGTCGACATCGTCGACGTCGAGCTCGTGGGTGCCACCAAGGCCCCCTGCGTGCGCGTGCGTATCGAGGGTGCCGAGGGTCAGAGCCTGTCGCTCAACGACGTCACGGCCAACACCAAGTGGGTCGGCGATGTGATTGAGGAGCTCGACCCCATCTCTTCGAGCTATACGCTTGAGGTGTCGAGCCCGGGCATGGCGCGCCCGCTGCGCCGCCCGTGCGACTTTGCCCGCTTTGTTGGCGAGAACTGTGAGCTCACCTCCACCGCTACCGAGGGCCGTCGCAAGTACGCCGGCAAGATTGCCGCCGCCACCGAGACGAACGTGACCCTCGAGCTCGAGGACGGCGAGTCCGTCACCCTCGATTTCTCTGATGTTAAAAAGTGCAAGTTGAAGCCCACCTACGACTTCAAGCCCGCGAAGGAAGGAAAGTAAGATGGCAGCATCCGACATGATGTCCGCCCTGATGGAGCTTTGCCAGGAGAAGCACATCGACCAGCTCTACCTGATCGACCGCCTGGAGCAGTCGCTCGCCAAGAGCTATGCCGAGATCCTGCATCTTGAGTGGGGCGCCAAGGTGACCATCGACCGCACCACCGGCAAGATCTACGTCTACCGCCTGGAGCCGATCGACGATTCCATGGACGAGGAGGGCAACTTCACCGAGTTCGAGGAGATCGACGTTACCCCCAAGAACACGAGCCGCATCGCCGCCCAGCACGCCAAGGCCGAGATCAACGCTATCGTGCGTAACTCCGCCCGTGAGCAGATCTACGAGGAGTTCTCCGGCCGCATCGGTGACCTCATCAGCGGTACCGTGCTGCAGTCCACGCCCGACTTCACGATCGTCAAGATTCGCGAAGGCGTCGAGGCCGAGCTTCCGCACTTCGATCAGCGCCGTTACGAGAACGAGCGCAACGAGCGTCCGATGGGCGAGCGCTACCTGCACAACCAGCATATCAAGGCCGTGATCATTGACGTTCGCGACCCCAACTCCAACCTGCAGCCGGTTCGTGGCGAGCACAGCCGTCCGCCGATTGTCATCTCCCGTACCCACCCCGAGCTCATGCGTCGTCTGTTTGAGCAGGAGGTGCCCGAGATCTATGAGGGCACCGTCCAGATCAAGTCGATCGCCCGCGAGCCCGGCCAGCGTTCCAAGGTCGCTGTCCACTCGCTCGACGACCGTCTGGATCCCGTGGGTGCCTGCGTCGGCCCCAAGGGCAGCCGTGTTCGCGCTGTCGTGGGCGAGCTCCGTGGCGAGCGCGTCGATGTCATCCTGTGGGATGCCGATCCTGCCGTCTACGTCGCCAATGCCCTGTCGCCCGCTAAGGTCACCCGCGTCCTCATCGACGAGGAGAAGGCCTACGCCGGCGTCATCGTGCCCGACGACCAGCTGTCCCTTGCCATCGGCAAGGAGGGCCAGAACGCCCGCCTCGCCGCGCGCCTGACCGGCTGGCACATCGACATTAAGTCCGAGACGCTTGCCGCCGACATCCTCAAGAACGTTCCCGTTCACGAGGAGCCCGCCGCCGACCTGATCGGTGACGAGGAGGACGAGGACGTCCGTCGCTGCGAGTTCGTGTCCGAGGACGGCATCCAGTGCCGCAACCAGGCCCGTCCCGGCTCCCGTTTCTGCGGTGTTCACGACACCGACGCCTTCGATGATGCGGAGGACCTGATCTAGCGCGCGGTCGCGCCGGGCAGGTCCCAGCGCATACCCAACGCTCGTTCAGTCTCTAGGCACCCAAGGTGCCAGAAAGGGTAGGTGAAGTCATATGGCAAAAGTCCGTGTGTCCACCCTGGCCAAAGAGTTCGGCATGACCTCCAAGGAACTGATGGGTCATCTCGCCGAAATGAAGATTCCCGCTAAGTCCGCTTCCTCCGCCCTGGAGGACGCCTACGTCGCTATGGTCCGCAAGCAGCTCGCCTCGGTAATCGAGGCCCGCGCCCAGGAAGTCGAGGCCGCCAAGCAGGCCGAGGAGCAGGCCGCTGCCGCCGAGGAGGCAGCACGCGCTGCCGAGGCAGAGCGCGAGCGCATCGCTGCCGAGAAGGCACGCGAGGAGGAGCGCCGCCAGTTCGCCGCCGCCCAGGCTGCGGAGGAGGCTGCCCGCGCCGAGGCCGAGGCCGCCATGGACGCGCTCATGCTCTCCATTCCGAATATGGTGGACGCCACCACGCCGGTGGGCGAGGACGAGAACGACAATCCCGAGGTGCGCCGCTGGGGCACGCCCCGCGATTTCGCCGCCGAGGGCTTCGAACCGCAGGCCCATTGGGATTTGGG
>URZB01000183.1 GCA_900552295.1 uncultured Collinsella sp. | reverse complement strand
TATAAGAGACAGGCCTTCGCTACACCATCGTCAACGAGGCCGGCGCGTCGGTGTACTCCGCCTCCGAGCTCGCCAGCCAGGAGTATCCCGAACTGGACGTCACCGTGCGCGGCGCCATGAGCCTGGGCCGCCGCCTGCAGGACCCGTTGGCAGAGCTCGTCAAGATTCCGCCCCAGTCCATCGGCGTGGGCCAGTACCAGCACGACCTTGACCAGACCGAGCTTTCGCGTACCCTGGGCCACGTGGTGGAAGACGTCGTCAACCGTGTGGGCGTCGACGTCAACACCGCGAGCGCGAGCCTGCTGGGATACGTATCGGGCATCACGCCGAGCGTAGCCAAGAACATCGTGGCATACCGCGAGGAAAACGGCGCCTTTACCGATCGCCGCCAGCTCAAGAAGGTCCCCAAGCTGGGACCCAAGGCATACCTCAATGCCGCGGGCTTCCTGCGCATCAGCGGCGGCAAAAACCCGCTCGACGCGACGAGCGTCCACCCCGAGAGCTACGAGGTGGCCGCGTCCGTCCTGGAACGCGCCGGCGTTAAAGCCAGCGAGCTCAGCCGCGGCGGCGTGCCCGACATCGAGCGCCGTCTGGGCAGTATCTCGGCGCTGGCAAGTGACCTGAACTGCGGCACCCTCACGCTCATCGACATCGTCAACGAGCTCAAGAAGCCCGGCCGCGACCCGCGCGACGACGCGCCCGAGGTGGTCTTTAGCCGCTCGGCGCTTTCCATCGACGACCTGGAACCCGGCATGGAGCTCAAGGGGACGGTGCGCAACGTCGTCGACTTTGGCGCGTTCGTCGACGTGGGCGTGCACCAGGACGGCCTCGTGCATATCTCCAAGCTGGCCAATCGCTTTGTCAAGCACCCGAGCGACGTGGTGCGCGTCGGTGACACGGTCAAGGTGTGGGTAGAAAAGGTCGATCGCGACCGCAAGAAGATCTCGCTCACCATGGTGCAGGGAAAGTAAACCGCCAAAGCAAAGGTACCCCCTGCAGCGACGTGCAAAATCGCGAGTATTCTGCAATTTCCGCCGCTCCGAACGCCCCTCAGAGGCAATAAAGTCAAAAACGGCCCCCGTTTTAGCGTCGTCAGAGCCAAAACGGGGGCCGTTCCATGCTTCGGTTAACTGATAAAGACCTTTACCTTGCTGAATACTCTCAATTTTGCACGGCGCAGGCGGGGGTACCTTTGCCCACGGCAGGATATGGAAACCAAACACCAACCTACTGGCAAGTTCGTGTCGGCAGCCCCGGCCTTTCCTTTGCCTGGCGCGACCCTCGCGAAGCGAGTGAGCGATAGAGGAAAGGAAAGGCCGGGGCGAACAACCCTCGGAGCAGCCAGTGCTCACGTTACGGCAGGATATGGAAACCGAGTGCCGCGATATCTTTGGCAAAGCCGCGGACGGTGTCGAGCGAGACCTCGTACGGGTCGCGACCGATGTTCTTGCGCTTGGCCAGGATGCTGTTGGGCACCGTGATGATCTGGCAACCGCAGGCCTCGGCCTGGTAAATGTTGATAAGCTCACGCGTGGACGCCCACAGGACCTCGCAGTTGGGCTTAGCGGCGGCCTTCTTGACCGACTCCGTCACAAACGGAATGGGGTCGACGCCGGTGTCGGCGATACGGCCGGCAAAGAGCGAGATGATGGACGGCGTCTCGGCGTCAACGGCCTCGACCATCTCATCGACCTGTGTAGGCGTAAAGATGGTGGTGACGTTGACCTTGATGCCGTCGGCCGAAAGCTTGCGCACCAGCTCGGCGGTGGACTCGCCCTTGGTGGTCACGCACGGAATTTTGACGTAGACGTTCTCGGCCCAGGTAGCGATCTCGCGAGCCTCGACCTCCATGGTCTCGACGTCGTCGGCAAAGACCTCAAACGAGACGGACACATCGGTGATGTGAGCCAGGACCTCTTTGGCAAACGCGCGGTAATCCATCACGCCGCCCTTCTTCATAAGGGACGGGTTGGTCGTGAAACCCTGAACGTTGCCGTTCTCGTACATGTCGAGCATGCCTTCGAGGTTTGCACCGTCAGCGAACACCTTGATTGCCATCTGCCTGATTCCTTTCGTTAGCATACGGCCGATAAACTGCTAAACACTTTACCTACGTTTATCAAGGCGTGAGCTGCGGTTTTTTATCTTCTCGGCGAACGGTTTTACGGTTTTATCATTTTTATATCGACACCCCAGCAGCAAAACGTTTTTGCCATTCATTGCGTTTGATTCCGCTCACGGCGCAGAGACGATGCTTCGTCAATACGTTTTCACAACCACTTCAAAACAAAAAGCGGTGACGCCTCATTTGAGACGTCACCGCTTCCGTGTAGGAGCCGGTTATCGGAGCTCCGCCCGATTAGGGCTTAAAGTGTGCCTGGATTACTCTTCCTCAACGTGGTTGATCACAGCGCCCTTGGTGTGGATGAAGTTGGGGACAAAGGCGACGATCAGAAGGACAGCGAGAATCGCGTAGACACCGGTGGTACCGAAGGCCTCGGCAGCGCGGCCGAGCGTAATACCAATAACGGAGAAGTCGAAGTCGCCGAACGTAGTGTTCTTGAAGCCGAAGACGTCAAGAACAGGCAGGAGCAGAGCAGGGGCAAAGGTGATGAGCAGGCCGTTGACGAAAGCGCCAAGAGCTGCACCCTTGCGGCCACCGGTAGCATTGCCGTAGATGCCGGCGGTAGCACCGCAGAAGAAGTGAGGAACCATGCCCGGGATGATGAAGATACCGAGGGTAGCGCCCACGATGAACATACCGACCACGCCACCGATAAAGGAAGCGACAAAGCCGAGAATGACGGCGGTGGGAGCGTAGGGGAAGAAGACGGCGCAGTCGACGGCGGGGATGGCACCGGGGATCAGCTTGTTGGAGATGCCCTGGAAGGCCGGGACCAGGTCGGCGAGAATCATGCGGACGCCGTTGTAGACGATGGTGACGCCGACGGCGAAGGACAGAGCACAGGTCAGGGCGTAAACAATCACGTTGTCGCCGCCAGCAGTCTCAGTAACAACCGCAGGATCTGCGATGTAAGCGGCAAAAGCAGTCACCAGGTAGAAGAAGGCCATGGTAAGAGCCGTGGAGATGGTGGTGTCGCGCAGGAAGGCATACTTCTCGGGAACCTCGATCTTCTCGGTGCTGTTCTCCTCGGCGTCCTTAGCAAACAGCGTACCGACTGCAGCGGAGATATAGTAGGCAAGCGAGCCGAAGTGACCCATGGCGATCTCGTCGCCATCGGTAACCTTCTCGGTGAAACGCTGGCCGACGGCGGGAAGCATGGCGCTCACGAGGCCCAGGAACATACCGCCCACAATGATAAGCTGGACATCCTCGAAGCCAGATGCCTGCAGGACAGCAGACAGCAGGCAAGCCATGAACATGCTGTGATGGCCCGTCAGGAAGATGTACTTAAACTTGGTAAAGCGAGCAATGATAATGTTCACGACGTAGCCGAGAATCAGGATCATCATGGTCTGAACGCCGAGGACGCTCTGGGCCATCGAAACGACGACCTCGTTGTTGGGCACGACGCCGGTGATGTGGAAACCGGTCTCGATGAAGGTACCCAGCGGAGCAAGGTTCTCCTGAACAACAGCGGCGCCGGCAGACAGCATGATGTAGCCAAGGATCGGCTTCAGGGTGCCCGTCATCACCTTGTGGGCGGGACGCTTAAGCGCGACAAGGCCCACAAAAGCGAACAGACCCATAATCCATGCTGGCTTGGTCAGAATCGATTGGATAAACTCAAGTATGGGAAGGATGACTTGCATCTGGGCTTCCTTTCTTTTTAACGTGGGCGCGTTTCCCTCTTCCACAGGGAACCGCCCCTTTTTAATATGAGCAGGACATTGTCAAGAGGCAAAATCGGGCCTGGCCCCAACGAT
>URZB01000182.1 GCA_900552295.1 uncultured Collinsella sp. | reverse complement strand
GAGCGGGGGCTCCTGTCGTTTCCGTGCCCCTGGATTGGGTCATAGTGTCTGACTTATGCTCAACCTGCGGCGCCATTTTGCTTGAAGGCACCTTGCTCGCTCTGGCGGGTTTTCGCTGTCGGTGCCATAGCATCGGCGTTGCTGTGGCTGTCGGAAATGATCCGTTGTCGCAAGGGGCAGGTTTCCTTTGCACCAGTTTCTGTCGAGTCGGTGCTCTTTGCGGGTTGCCCGTATAATGGTTTGCGTATGAACCGCAACCAAGGAGTTCCAGTTTATGGACCAGAGCCTTTTTAAATTCGACCTGATCGCAGAGGACCCGACGACGCATGCGCGCGCCGGCGTGCTGCACACCCCGCACGGCGACATCGAGACACCGATCTTCATGCCCGTGGGCACCAAGGCAAACGTCAAGGGCATTCCTACCGAGACCGTCAAACAGCTCGGCGCCCAGATCGTGCTTGCCAATACCTATCACCTGTCCATGCGTCCCGGCGAGGACACCATCGCCGAGCTGGGCGGCCTGCACAAGTTTATGAACTGGCACGGCCCTATCCTCACCGACTCGGGCGGTTTCCAGGTCTTCAGTCACAACGATGCCGTCAAGCTCACTGACGAGGGCGTGCGCTTTATCGTCAACGATTACGACGGCCGCCACGTGTTCTGGACACCCGAGGACAACATGGAGATCGCCATGAAGCTCGGCTCCGACATCTGCATGCAGCTGGACCAGTGCCCGGGCTATCCCGCCACGCGCGCCTACGTTGAGCGCGCCGTTGAGCTGTCGAGCATGTGGGCCGAGCGCTGCTATAAGGCGCATACCCGCGACGACCAGGCACTCTTTGGCATCGTTCAGGGCGGCATGCACCTGGACCTGCGCTTGCGCTCGCTGCGCCATCTGGAGGAGTGCGGCGACTTCCCCGGTTACGGCATCGGCGGCTACTCGGTGGGCGAGGACCACGAGACCATGTTCGAGACCCTGGCACCGCTCGTAAGCGAGTACATGCCCAAGCACAAGCCGCGCTACCTGATGGGCGTCGGCAACCCCACCACCCTCGTGCGCGGTGTGGGTGTGGGCATCGACATGTTCGACTGCGTGCTACCGACGCGCACCGGCCGTATGGGCACGGCGTTTTCGAGTGAGGGTCGCCTCAACTTCCGCAACGCGCGCTTTGCGCACGACGACGGCCCCATCGACCCCACCTGCACCTGCCCGGTGTGCACGGGCGGCTACAGCCGCGCGCTCATCCGTCACATGGTCACGCAGAAGGAGATGCTCGGCGGCATTCTGCTTTCGATGCACAACATCTACTACCTGCTCAACCTTATGCAGCGTGCCCGCCAGGCCATTATCGAGGGCCGCTACGGCGCGTTTGTGAGCGACTGGATGAATAGTCCTGCCGCGGTGGATTACTAAGGGCGACAGGCGCGCTTACAGAGCGTGGGCAACGGCAAAGGCTGAGCGGCAGCCGCTCGTCACATTCGCTGACGTCGGCTGCGCGACCGCTGACCGATGCCTTGCAAGCGCATAACGCATCGTGGGTACCATACCGAATAGTTGATGTTCGGGCGGGTGTTTGACGCATGGCGTCGACCCCGCCCGCTTTTCTTTTTCTCGATAGGAGTACCCATGATTAAGAATGAGAACGTCGAGGGCGAGCCCGCCTACGACGAGACGTACCGCCGCGGCCCCGTGGTTATGCGCGGCCCCATGATTCCTAAGGACAACACCTACGCCAACCTGCTGGCGCCCGAAGATTCAACCGACTGGTTGCATGCCGATCCGTGGCGCGTCCTTCGTATTCAGGCAGAATTCGTCGATGGCTTTGGCGCGCTTGCCGAGCTCGGGCCCGCGGTGACCATCTTCGGCAGTGCCCGCACGCCCAAGACCGATCCGCTCTACAAGGCGGCGCGCACGGTCGGCCGCAAGATCGCGCAGCGCGGCGTGGCGGTTATCACCGGCGGCGGCCCCGGCATTATGGAGGCGGCCAACAGGGGGGCGGCGAGTGCCAACGGCAAGTCGGTCGGCTTGGGTATCGAGCTTCCGCACGAGCAGGGGCTCAACAAATACGTGAACCTGGGTATGGACTTCCGCTACTTCTTTGTGCGTAAGACCATGTTCGTTAAGTACAGCTCGGGTGCCATCGTGTTCCCCGGCGGTTTCGGCACGCTCGACGAGATGTTCGAGGTGCTCACGCTGGTGCAGACGCACAAGGTCAAGCGCATGCCGCTCGTACTGGTGGGCAGCGAGTACTGGCAAGGCCTGTTCGACTGGCTCAACGGCCCGGTGATGGATGCCGGCATGATTAGCCCGCTCGATCCAGACCTCGTCCACATCACCGACGACCTCAACGAGGCCGTCGACATCGCCCTGAGCGGGTTGATATAGGGCGAGCGTGCCTGTCGTTGTAGTATTGTGAATGGCAGACTGACGCTATTTAACATCAGTCTGCCATCTAAATTGGGTATACTGATGCAAAAGACGAGGCGAGGAGGTCGCGTATGTCCACTGCAACGGTTAAGCCTACGACGGTTCGCATCGAAGAGGGGCTCAAGGAGCAGGCGACTGAGTTCTTGGATACGGTTGGTCTAAGTCTCAATTCGTATCTCAACCTTGCTGTTCGGCAGCTGGTAAATCAGCGAAAGATTCCTTTTGAGATCGTAGGAAGGGCAGAGGTGCCCAACGAGGCGACGAGACGCGCCATGGTGATCGCCGAGGCTCATGAGTTGGGGATTTTGACGGACGACAGCCCGTCATTCAATAACGCTGATGAGCTTATATCGTTCCTCGATGAGGACTAGCGATGTTTGAGATTAAAGTCGAGGCTCAGTTTAAGGCGGATTACAAACGGACGATGCTCATCCATCCGCAGCTAAAAACCGAGTTTAGGGCGGCGGTCGCAGAGCTTGCAGCTCACGGCTCGCTTCCCGCGGAATATGGCGCCCATGAGCTTTCAAACCCGGGCGGCAACTACAACGGCCACATCGATTTCCATCTATCCGATGGCTTGGTCGACGTGGTCGTTCTCTACTTGCCGCATAAGACTAATCCTGTGATCCGGCTGGTCAGAATGGGCTCTCATGAGGAGCTGTTCCAGGGTCCGCTGGGCTGATCGCTGATTTCTAAGTTGCGGTGGAATAGGGATTGATTTGCGGCTGATAAGCAAAAAGCAGTCCCTATTCCACCGCAACTGATGTGGGCGTTCCTAGCGAGTTGGTTGGTAGCGGGGGCAGTAGCTGATGGCGATGGCGTCGACGCCTACGTGGGTGGCGATGGTGCACCCGATGGGGCCGGTGCCGGCGTCTACGTAGTTCTGGCCCGCGAGCGCCTGGTTGACGAGCTCCTGCTCCTCGGCGGCGCCGGTCGTGAGCACGCGCACGCTGGAGCCCGGATGCTCGGCCAAAAATGCGAGGCAATCGGCCATGGTGTTGGCAACGATGCGCTTGGCACCGCGGCCCTTTTTGATGGCCTTGATCTCGCCCGATTTCCACTCCGGCGAAACGGCCAGGCGAATGTTGAGCATCTGCGTGAGCTGGCCGGCGAGCTTGGGCGCGCGGCCGTTCTTAACGAGGTTCTCGAGCGTGCGGGGAATCAGCAGCAGGTGGGCGTCGGGCAGCGTCGCGCGCCACTTCTCGACGAGCGCTTCGAGCGCCTCCTGGTTGGGAAAGGCGATCCACGAGAGCAGGTTTATCAGACCCGGCGTGAGGCAGGCGGCGAAGAGCGTGCGGCCGCCGAACTGCCGGCCGAAAACGATGATGGCGCTCGCCAGCAGCGGAACGTCGATCATATAGCCGAACGTACCGACCTGAATCGAGGGAAAGACGTTGTGCAGGACGATGCCCATGCCGTACACGCCGCCGGGAACGATGTTGTACGGGCTGACGAAATAGGAGTACCCTACCGCCATGATCAGACACCCCAGTACGA
>URZB01000181.1 GCA_900552295.1 uncultured Collinsella sp. | reverse complement strand
GCGAACCTCCAGTCCGGACCGCTTCACGGTCCAACTTTCTGTCCGCACCCCCAAAGCGCAATTTCCATCCTTATTCCGGACGCAAATCAAGACGTAAACCGTTTGCGTCTGCTATAAATCCGCACGAAAACGGTTTTCGTCTTGCAGGGCAGTTGCCGTTTCTACAGTTCAACTTCCAGTTCGGCTTTGTGTTCGCAGAGGTAGTCGCGCATGTAGGGGATGGCAAATGAGACCTTGCCGTACGAAGGAGCCTCGATAATCGATTCTCTTAACAGGCGGCTGCGGACGGAGCTCACCTGTTGAGGCGTTTTGTTTAGGGCATCGGCAACCATGCTGGTCGAGCTCGTCTGCCCCAAAGACGCCATGCTCAGCAGATAAGCGATGCACGTGGGCGGAATGCGCTGCAGCGCGGGCTCAATCACCATGGCGCAGAAGCGTTCGCGTGCCGTTGCAATGCCACGCTCGGCTTCTTCTTCTCCAATAATCGCTGTATGTGCGCGTCTTGCCAACTGCCATGCGTAGTATCCAACGAGTTGGATCATGAAAGGATAGCCTTGCGTTGCCTCGGCAAGTTGGCCGGCAATACCTGGCTGCAACTCCATGCCAGACGCTTCAATGGTTTCCTCGAGGGAGTACGACACTTCGGTTACTGCCACAGCCTTCAGATCAAAGGGGAGGGCACGGCGCAAAAACGTAAGTGTCTTTCCGTTGATGATGCTTTCAATCATCGAAGGCAGCCCAGCAAAAACAAAGGCGATATCAAGGTCTTCGCCGATAACCTGCTGAATCGCAATGGAGAGCGTTCGGACCTCATCGAGCTCTGCGTCTTGAACCTCGTCGAGAGTGATGAGCAGGCCATTTCCATTCTTGGATATTGTCTGTCTCATGGCGTCGCGTAGCGATGGGCCGATTCGCTCAATATCTATGCTGCCGATGGATATGCCAGCTACGGTGGGCTCAAATCTGGCGTGTTTGGCCTGGAATTTGGGTTGCAGCTGTTCGAGAATGCGCTGGCAAAGTCCCTCGGTTGCGACCTCTTTTATGACCGTCCAGCCACGGCTTTGCGCCAAACGTGAGCACTCGTCAAGGAGGACCGTCTTGCCCGTTCCACGGACGCCGGCTATGCGCATTAGGCGCCCAGGGGCACCAGGCCCGTTGGTGAGGCCTTCACTGAATTCTTCGAGTACATCTTCGCGGCCGATAATCGTGGGGGGTGTTTTACCTGCTGTGGGCTTAAAAGGGTTTGTTTGCATGTGAGCCACCTTTGCTCAAGATATAGCAAGATATAGCAAAGTATAGCAAGATATAGCAAAGTATAGCAAGATATAGCAAAGTATAGTGAGATATAGCAACGTATAGCGCTGTTCGCGGGTTCTTACGGTGGTGCTATTTTCCGAATGCCGCGCGGATAAAGCGCTGGGCGAACAGCTTGTTGGCAACTCACGAGGGCTCGGGGTGCCAATTTGGGGTGCAGTAGTGCTGCGCCACGAAAAGGGCCTATCTACTACGTTTAAGCCGCAGGGGTCAACCATAGTCGGCTTTTTCGAAAATCGACAAGCTGTCTACCTGCGGTTTTGTTTTCGCACTTTTCAGCATGGTCTGGGCTCTCCGCGTTAACGTAGTAGATGGGCCCCTTTTGTGGCAAGGGGCCGACCTGCGGCTCAGGGTAGCCAAAAAAGCCACGTCCCAAAAAGACTGTTGGAAGTTGCGGTGGAATAGTTCCTGTTTTTGCTGCTGAAGGCTTTGAACAGGAACTATTCCACCGCAACTTATGAGGGGGCGGGGGATGCGATAGTATTGCATGGTGGTATTCGATTAACCGAGGCTTCATCCGAGGGCTTTATGGAACAACACCAGCATAATCAGAGCCTGCAAGATCAGGCATACAACGCATTGCGCTCCAAGATCATCTATGCCGAGCTCAGGCCCGGCACGCGTCTTTCGGCGATTGGTCTGGAAAAGGAGACGGGAATCGGGCGCACGCCCATTCGCGAGTCCTTTGTGCGCCTGCGTGAGCAGGAGCTGGTGGAAACGCGTCCCAAAAGCGGTACCTATGTCTCAAAAATCAGCATGGAGCGCGCCGAAAACGCCTGCTTTTTGCGCGAGAAGCTCGAGAGAAGCGTGCTTATTAAATGCTGTTCGGCCGCCTCGCCCGAGCAAAAGCAGCGGATTGAGCAGATCCTTGCCGAGTCCGAGTCGCTCGACCATAGCGAAACGCGTCGTTTCTTTGACCTGGACAACCTGTTCCATGAGACGTGTTTTGAGATTGCCGGTCGTCACATGTTGTGGGATTGGATGAAGAGCATCAACACGCATTTTGAGCGATACAACTGGTTGCGTATGGTGTCGCAGGATTTGGATTGGGAGCCGATTCGTCGGCAGCATCGCCGGATTCTCGAGGCCATTAAGGGGGGCGATACCGACACGGCGAGCTATCTGGCAGAGACGCACCTGCACCTGATGCCCGAGGAGCAGGGCCCGGTTATCGCCTTGCATCCCGACTATTTTGAGCTGTCCAAAGACTCGGCCATCTAACTCGCCCCCTTCATTAGTTGCGGTGAAATAGGGATTGTTTTGCGGCTCTGATGGTGTAGGCAGTCCGTATTCCACCGCAAGTGACGGGGCACATCGGGGCACGAAAAAGCTGCGGCGCTGCTTGGAGGAAAAGACCGGAAGCAAGAGTCCATTCCTCCAGACGGCGCCGCAGCTGTTTTGGTGGCTCGGCTTTTGTCGAAGTGGCTCAGTTGAGCGCGGTTGCCAACCGAGTAGGCAAAGCGGCTCGGGGGCGTGTCGCTTCCGTCACGTTCTATCAGCATACAAGACGTTTTCGGTTCTTGTCCGTGACGGAAACGGCGCGCTTCCGAGCCGCTTTAAAAGAAAGGGGGCGAGGTCTAGGGCACGCCCCCTTTCACGATAGAGAGCTAAACCTAGCCGCGGACCTTCTTGACGACGTCCATGGCCTCGCGGGCGATCTGCTCGACCTTGGAGAAGTCGCCGTCGGCAAACAGGGCCGGCTTGACCATCCAGGTGCCACCGCAGGCGATGATGGCGGAGGAGCTCAGGTACTCCTCGACGTTGGCGGTGCTCACGCCGCCGGTAGGCATAAAGCGGTGACCGACAAACGGAGCGGCGAGGGCCTTGATGGTGTTCAGGCCGCCATACTGGGACGCGGGGAAGAACTTGGTGACCTTGAGGCCCAGGTTCTCGGCTGCGGTGACCTCGGAGGGGGTCACGGTTCCGGGAAGGACGGGCAGGTCGATGTCGATGCAGTGCTTCACGACGTCCTCGTTGTAACCCGGGGAGACGATGAACTTGGCACCGGCTGCGCGGGCCTGCTCAACCTGCTCGACGGTCAGGACAGTGCCGGCGCCAACGCACATCTCGGGCTCGGCCTCGGCCATAGCGGCGATGCACTCGGCGGCGCAGGCGGTGCGGAAGGTGACCTCGGCGGACTTCATGCCAGCTGCCATAAGGGCGTGGGCGAGCGGAGCGGCGTCCTCGACCTTGTCGAGCACAACGACCGGCACGATGCCCAGGGACTCAAGCGTGGTGTAGAACTGATCGAACATGATGTTCCTTTCGATGTGTGGCGCGCATGGGCGCGTGATTGCCAAATGTGCTGGTCAGGAGCCGATTTTGGATTGGTTATCGGAGGCACTGCTTGGGGTTCAAGCAATTCCAAAACCGGCTGCTCGACCAGTCATGTAGGAAATGCCAGGCAAAACCGGAATGGGACTGGTGGTTTTGCCCGGCCGGAGGAATCGGGGAGCGGGCCGCAGGGGTATGGGATTGGAAAGCTGCGGCCCGCGGAATGGAGACGGACTAGCGTGCGACGCGAGTGCCACCGTCGGCGGCTGATGCCACGGCTGCGATCTCGTCTGCGGTCACCAAGTTCTGTCTCTTATACACATCTGACGCTGCCGACGATAAGGC
>URZB01000180.1 GCA_900552295.1 uncultured Collinsella sp. | reverse complement strand
TTCCTGTCGTGCGTGCTGCCGTATGCCGACCAGTTCGACCCGACGCTCATGCGCCTCGCCTTTGCGTTTATCGTGATCGGCTTTGGCACCAAGGCCGGCCTGTTCCCCATGCACACTTGGCTGCCCGATGCCCACTCCCAGGCCCCGAGCCCTGTCTCGGCCCTGCTTTCGGGCGTGCTGCTTAAGTGCGCCATGCTTGTGATCATGCGCTTCTACGGCTTTACTATCCAAGCCGTGGGTGCCGAGTATCCGCAACTTTTGCTGCTGATCGTCGGCACGCTGTCTATTTTGGTGGCGGCACTTTCGATGTTTCGCCAGGACGACCTCAAGCGCCGCTTTGCGTACTCATCTGTGGAGAACGTGGGCGTTATCGCCCTGTGCCTGGGTATCGGTGGCCCGCTGGGTATCGCCGCAGCCCTGCTGCACTGCGTGTTCCACGGCTTTACCAAGACGCTTGCCTTCTGCGTGTCCGGCAACATCCAGCACGCTTTTGGCACGCGTAGCCTGGCCAAGATCCAGGGTGTCGTCGAGGTTGCCCCCGCAACCGCCGCGCTCGCCATCCTGGTGCTGCTCGGTCTTGGTGCCTTCCCGCCCTTTGGCATGTTCATCTCTGAGTTCCTGACTTTTGTCGCCGGTGTTACCGCCGGTCCCATGTGGCTGGTCGTCGTGGTCGCCCTCGGTCTTACCGTGGCTATCTCCGCGCTCACCCGCATCGCACTCAAGTCGGTATTCGGCCATGCGCCCCAGGGCATGGGCAAGCATGAGGCCCCGGCGCTCATGCTTATCCCCGAAATCATCCTGGCTGTCATGATCTTGTGGTTTGGCATCGCCACCCCGCTGCCTCTCGTGCACGGTGTGGAGACTGCGACCGGCATCGTGCTCGAGCAGAGCACCGAGGAACTTCACGCGACGCCGATGTACCGCGCTGTGTTCGGTACCGAGACCGCTCAGAGCGAGGTGGAGTAACGAATGATTGAAACTGAGAACAAGGTGTATACCCGCCGCTGCGAGAGCCATGTCGAGGCCCTGCGCCGTGCCGTTCCGGGCTGCATCGAGAAGGTCGAGTGGCAGTGCGAGGACCAGCTGACGATTACCGTCAAGCAGGACAAGCTGCCCGAGGCCGTCCACTACCTGTACTACGAGCGCTACGGCTGGATCCCCGTGATCGTCGGCAACGATGAGCGCGGCCTGTGCGGCCGTTACGCCGTGTACTACGTCATCTCCATGGAGGGGGAGGACCCCGGCTGGGTGACCGTGCGCACCGAGGTCGATCCCGCCAAGATGACGTTCCCGTCCGTGACGCCGTTCGTCCCCGCCTGCGTGTGGGGCGAGCGCGAGCTTCGCGACATGTTCGGCCTGATCCCCGAGGGCCTGCCCGATCGTCGTCGCCTGGTGCTGCCCGACGACTGGCCCAGCGGCCTGTACCCGCTGCGCAAGGACTCCATGGACTACCGCTTCCGTCCCGCCCCCGCGAGTGACATGGAAAACTACGAGTTCTTGGCCGATACCAAGGGCAAGGAGACCACACTCGTCCCCATGGGCCCGCTGCACATCACTTCTGACGAGCCCGGCCACTTCCGCCTGTTCGTTGAGGGCGAAACGATCGTCGACGCCGACTACCGCCTGTTCTACGTGCACCGCGGCATGGAGAAGGTCGCCGAGACGCGCCTGAACTATGACGCCGTCACGTTCCTCGCCGACCGCATCTGCGGCATCTGCGGCTGCGCCCACTCGGTGGCATACGCCGAGGCCGTCGAGCGTGCCCAGGGCATTCATGTCCCGCCGCGCGCCCAGTACATCCGCGCCATCATGCTCGAGGTCGAGCGCCTGCACTCGCATCTGCTCAACATTGGCCTGGCGTCGCACTACACGGGCTTCGACTCCGGCTTCCAGCAGTTCTTCCGCGTCCGCGAGAAGTCCATGGACCTGGCCGAGAAGCTCTCCGGTCACCGCAAGACCTACGGCCTCAACGTGATCGGCGGCGTGCGTCGCGACATCCTGGCCGAGCAGAAGCTTTCCACGCTCACGACCATTCACCAGCTGCGCTCCGAGGTCCAAGAGCTTGTCGACGTCTTGCTCTCCACGCCCAACTTTATTGAGCGTACGAGTGGCATCGGCATCTTGGATCGCAAGATCGCACGCGACTTCTCGCCGGTCGGCCCGCTCATGCGTGGCTCGGGCTATGCCCGCGACGTGCGTTTTGACCACCCCTTCGACGGCTACGCCGATCCGGACGTCCAAAAGATGCACGCCGCCACGGCCGACACCTGCGATGCCTTCGGCCGTACCGCCGTTCGCATCCAGGAGGTCTACGATTCGATCGACATGATCGAGACCATGCTCGAGAACTGCCCGTCGGGCCCCATCCTCACCACGGATTGGGAGTACACCCCGCACAAGTATGCCATCGGCGCCACCGAGGCGCCGCGCGGCGAGGACGTGCACTGGGCGATGCTCGGCAACAACCAGAAATGCTACCGCTGGCGCGCCAAGGCCGCCACGTACAGCAACTGGCCGGTCCTGCGCTACATGTTCCGCGGCAACACCGTGGGCGACGCGGCGCTGATCGTCGGCTCGCTCGACCCGTGCTACTCCTGCACCGACCGCGTGACGGTGACCGATGTCGCCGCCAAGCGCGACCACGTGCTCGACAAGGAGCAGTTCGAGAACGTCTGGCGCGACAAGTCGCCGCTTGCGGGCGAGGGCACTATGGCCGCTCCGCTCGATGAGGAGGCACTCTAATATGCTGAAGCTTTGGAAGGTCAACGCCAAGGCCGGCGACGCGACGGTCAAGTACCCGTTTGCGCCGTTTCCCACCAACAAGGACATGCGCGGCAAGCCCGAGCACAACGCGGAGCTCTGCATCGCTTGCGGTGCCTGCGGCGTGGCGTGCCCGGCCGATGCCATTCGCATGGACACCGACCTTGCGGCCGATACCATCACCTGGTCGATTGACTACGGTCGCTGCATCTTCTGCGGCCGCTGCGAGGAAGCCTGCCCCATGGAGGCCATCAAGCTCACCGAGGAGTTTGAGCTGGCCGTCATGAGCAAGGACGACCTCACCAGCAAGAGTGTCTATACGCTCGAGCACTGCTCGCGTTGCGGCAAGCCGTTCGCCCCGCACAAGGAGATCGACTACGCCAAGCGCCTGCTGCAAAAGGCCGGCGGCATGGAGGCCGAGCAGGCCGCCCGTACCGTCGGTATGTGCCAGGAGTGCAAGCGCGAGCTCGATGCCCTGCGCGCCGCCTCGGCCGTAAAGACCGGTAACGCGCGCGGCATGGCTGCCAACGAGACGCTTGCGTCCGGCGAGCCTCAGGGCCCCGGCATGGAGTATCTGGGCGGCCACGGCGTGAACCCGGAGTATATCGATCGCGAGCTCAACCCCGATGCGCCCGAGATTCCCGCCGGTCCGGCACCGGTCGAGGGCATCATCATGGATTTTGAAACGAAGGAGGAGTAACCATGGCCGAACCCACGCTTTTGCCCGAGCGGCTTCAGTACCGCCCGACCAAGATCGAGCTCGACGAGAGCATCGAGAAGGCCAAGGCGACCCTTCTTAAGAAGATCAAGCGCTCGGTGTACGTCTACCGCGTCGACTGCGGCGGCTGCAATGGCTGCGAGATCGAGATCTTCGGTTCCATCACGCCCGTCTTCGACGTCGAGCGCTTTGGCATCAAGGTCGTGCCCTCGCCCCGTCACGCCGATGTGTTGCTGTACACCGGCGCCGTGACGCGTGCCATGCGCATGCCGGCCCTGCGCGCCTTTGAGGCCGCACCCGATCCCAAGATCGTGGTGTCCTATGGCGCGTGCGGCTGCACCGGCGGCATCTTCTACGACAACTACTGCGTCTGGGGCGGCACGGACAAGATTCTGCCGGTCGACGTCTACATCCCCGGCCTGTCTCTTATACACATCTCCGAGCCCACGAGACGGAGCT
>URZB01000179.1 GCA_900552295.1 uncultured Collinsella sp. | reverse complement strand
GAGATGTAGCTCCGTCTCGTGGGCTCGGAGATGTGTATAAGAGACAGCCACAGTAGGTCGTGGTTGCCCCACTGGATGTCGAGTGAATGGTAGGTGAGCAGACGGTCCATAATCTTGGCCGCGCCGCCGCCGCGGTCGAAGATGTCGCCCACCAGGTGCAGGTGGTCGACGGCCAGGCGCTTGATGAGCGAGGCGAGCGACTCGATAAAGTCGTCGGCGCTGGCGGTCTCCAGGATGGACTCCACGATGCGCTCGTGATAGCGCACGCGATAGTTGTTCTCGTCCGGGTGCGTGTGCAACAACTCGTCGATGATATAGGCGTAGTCGCGCGGGATGGCCTTACGCACCTTGGAGCGCGTGTAGCGGCTTGAAAGCGAGCGAGCGACCATGATGAGCTGGTCAAGCATCGTCTTGTACCAAGTTGGCGAGTCCTCGCGCTGGCTGCGGACCAGGTCGATCTTCTCGCGCGGGTAGTAGATGAGCGTGCACAGCTCGCCCTTTTCGTCAAAGGAGAGCGTGTCGCCAAAAATTTCGTCAACATGCTCGCGCACGACGCCCGAGCAGTTGTTGAGGATGTGCATAAAGGCTTCGTACTCGCCATGCACGTCGCTCATAAAATGCTCGGTGCCCTTGGGTAGGTTGAGGATGGCCGAGAGGTTGATAATTTCGGTAAACGCGG
Source organism: uncultured Collinsella sp. (assembly GCA_900552295.1). Taxonomy (GTDB): domain Bacteria; phylum Actinomycetota; class Coriobacteriia; order Coriobacteriales; family Coriobacteriaceae; genus Collinsella. The sequence continues at coordinate 3,277 of URZB01000179.1, read as the reverse complement.
ATTGTTCGGTGGGGAACTGTCTCGACAGCAGGCGCAGATACTTGAAGTCTTGCGGGTTGCGATCGAATGCGACCATGAAACACCTTCCGATGGGGCTGGTAAAACTGATAAACAGCGTCAAACGTTTATCAGTATGCGCCGCTTTTGTTTCGATTTTGCGCCGGCGGCTGAATTGTCGGCTGAACGGTTTGGTAAATCGATTTAGTTGAGGTGGATATGGCGGTTGAGTGGAGACGACAGAAGGTGTTTTCTCAGATATTTATGCGTGGGGCCGGTGGAGACGATGGTGGTAAAGATGTTCGCTATTTTTGGTTCGATTTGGTAAATAGTGGACATATGTACCGTATGTAGGCTCACTGTGCGATAATTTGCGCAGCAATGAGTAAGGAGCCTCATATGAGTGATTTTGTCCTGACCTGTGAATCCGCCGCCGACCGAACCCGTGAGTTCTTTGCGTCGCGCAATATCCCTGTCGTGTGTTTTCATTACGAGATCGACGATGTTGTCCATACGGACGATCTGTATCAGTCGATTACGCCGGACAAGTTTTTTGCCCAGATTGCCGCGGGCGCCATGCCCAAGACGTCTCAGGTGAGCGTGGGTGAGTACAAGGAGTTTTGGGAGCCGTTTGTTGCCGAGGGTAAAGACGTGCTGCACCTGGCGTTGTCGTCGGGTATTTCGGGCACGTATGGATCGGCCTGCGTTGCGGCGCAGATGCTCGCGGATCGCTATCCCCAGGGCGGCAAGGTGCGCGTCATCGATTCGCTGGCGGCGTCTTCGGGCTTTGGCCTGTTGCTGGAATATGCCGCCGACGTGCGCGATAGCGGGGCTTCACTCGACGAGACGGCTGCCTGGATCGAGGAGCACAAACTCAACCTGCACCACTGGTTCTTCTCGACCGATCTGTCGAGCTATCTACGAGGCGGTCGCATTTCGGCTGCGAGTGCGATCATCGGCACGGCGCTTAAGATTTGCCCGCTTATGACGGTCGATTGCGACGGCAAGCTGTCGCCACGTGAGAAGATTCGCACTAAGAAGCGCGCGATTTCCGAGATGGCCAAGACCATGATGGCACACGTGCAGGACGGTGCGGATTATTCGGGTAAGTGCATCATGTCGCACTCGGCGTGCCGCGAGGATGCCGAGGCAGTTGCGGCGCTGATTGAGGAACAGGTTCCGCAGCTTAAAGGCAAGATTGAGATCAATGACATCGGTACTCTGATTGGCTCGCATACCGGACCTGGTACGGTGGCGCTCTTCTTTATGGGCGACAAGCGCGTGGATTAATTTGCCCCATCACGTCGCTGCATGATTGCTCAAACGATAACGGCCCGCCTCACGTTTGTGGGGCGGGCCTTGCTGTTACGATTAGCGTTTCTTTCCGCGGAAGAAGAAGCCGTGCAGTGACGGCTTGAGGCCGCGGTTGGCGCGATGCTCCTCGACGCGCTCGTGGATCGAAGCGACGCGCTCGATGACTTCGTCGGGAATCGGCACATCGGGATTCATGTTCTCGACCTGGCTGACCTCGGCGGCGGCGACCTGGTCGATAATGGGCACATCGTCGCGTGAGATGACAGGTGTGGCTTCTTCCTTCATCTTGCGATAACGCTGCATCATGTCGGTCTGTAGCTGCTGTGCCGAAGGCGGCGTCCAGATGATGGCGTTGGCGCCGGCGGCGATGGTCTCACGGATGCTCTCGGGCGTCTTGCCGCCCGGCGCGATGAGCGGCAGGTTGGGATAGTGCTCGCGCAGTTCACGCAGGACCTGGGGCGTGTTTTTGCCGGCGGCGATGTTGAGAATCTTGGCTCCGGCGCGCACTTTGGCATGCGCATCGTCGTCGCAACGTACGACCGTGGCGATGACGGGGATGTCGGCGATGTTGGTGATGTGCTCGACCATCTCGGCAGTAGCGGGGGAGTTGACCACGCAGCCCGCCGCGCCCTGCATCTCGGAGACGGCTGCCATCTGCACGGAGCGCTTACCGGTCGTAGTTCCGCCGCCCACGCCTACAAAGACCGGGCACTCGGCGACGGTCAGCAGCGCTTGCGTAATGGCGGGCTGCGGCGTGAAAGGGTAGACCGCAAAAACGGCATCGGCGTTGGAGTTGCGGATAACCGCGACATCGGTAGTGTAAATGAGCGACTTGATGCGGCGGCCGAAGAGCGTGAAGCCGCTGGCCTCCTCGATCTCGTCGGGCATGCGAAGAGCAGCCTTGCGCAGACGTCCGTCGATGGGCAGGGGCTCCATGGGGAGCAGTCCGTTGGGGGTCACGGCTACCTGGGGCTCGGTGAACTCGTCTGCGAGCTCGACCTCGGAGAAATCGACCGAGGCGACGATGTCCTCGTGAACCTCGGCGGGTACATCGATGGGAGCTTGGTCGTTTGCCGCGGCAGGCGTGTCGAAGGAGCTGGTGCCGACAAAGGCGTCGACGCGTTCGTTTAGGTCGTTGAGGGTATCCATGGAGGCTCGATTCTATGCGATGGTGGCCGGCGCGATGCAGCCGGAATTGCGAATGCTAAATCGTTTGACGAGTTGATTTTTCCCCGCCGCACCATCCGTTAGACCGAAGGGCGGGAGAACGTGAAGGAGCTGTGGTGGCGAGGATCGAGGTGCTATCTTGAAAGTCCCGTTTAAAAGAGAGGTGACGCGGTATGGAATTGACAGCAATGTTTGGCTCGATTGGCCTGTGCGTGGGCGCAATCGTTGCCGCCGCGGTCATCTACTTTGTTGTCACGGCCATTAAGGGCAAAAGGGCCGAACGCAAGGAGCGCGCGATGCTTAAACAGCATCGCGACCAGCAGGGCAAACGCGCACAGAGATAGCTTGTTGAGTTTTTGATCCGTGCGCTAGCTGCGTTTTCGGATCAGGGCAATGTAGAAGCCCTCAAAATCGCGGCTAGGCGGAATGGTCAGCGTGCCGGGCATACCGTTGGCGATGGCCGAGACATGGCCGGCGGCGATGGCCTCGGTGAGGGCGTTGCACTCGATATGCGGCTCCTCGCCGGCATCCTGGGCGCGACGCGCTTCACTTTCGCTCGGTGTGCCGTCGAGGGGGATAAGCTCGCAATCCATGTGCTTGTCGAGGGCCTCTTGCAGGGCGTCCTCGTTTTCCTGCGGCATGATCGAACAGGTGGAATAGACGAGCGTGCCGCCCGGTTTGAGGGCTCCCATGGCGCGGTCCAGAAGCGCGCGCTGCGAGCGGGCGCACTTGACGAGCAGCTGCTCGGTGAGGCCGCGCAGGCTTTTCTCGTTGCCGCTGATGACGGTGCCCGTGCCGG
>URZB01000178.1 GCA_900552295.1 uncultured Collinsella sp. | reverse complement strand
CTCCGCAGACCAGTGTGGCGCCTTGTCCGCGGCTCCGAAGGAGCAGGACAAGGCGCCACACATGGTCGAGGACGTTCTGAAAACTAAGCCCGGCCCCCGCCGGACAGGTCGCACTACTCGCAGAGCAGCTTAGCGATCTGGACGGCGTTGGTTGCCGCGCCCTTACGGATTTGGTCGCCGCAGCACCAGAAGGTAATACCGCGCGTGGCCTCGGGGTTCGAGATGTCGCGACGCACGCGACCGACCCAGATCAGATCCTGATCGGACGTATCCATCGGCATGGGGAAGCGATCATGCGCATCCTCGGCGCCCATGTCGTCAACCAGCTTCACGCCCGGAGCGGCAGCCAGCGCAGCACGGGCCTCTTCCACCGTGATGTCGCGCTCAAACTCGAGCGTAATGCTCTCGGAGTGCGAACGCAGCACGGGCACGCGCACGCAGGTGCAGTTCACGCGCAGCTCGGGCAGATGCATGATCTTACGGCCCTCGTTCTGCAGTTTCATCTCCTCGGAGGTAAAGCCCTCCTCCTTGACGCCGCCAATCTGCGGAATCAGGTTGCTCGCCAGCTGGGCGGCAAACGCGCGCGGCTCGGGAATCTCCTCGCCACGGCCCAGGGCGGCCAGCTGAGCCTCGAGCTCGGCCATACCGGGCGCGCCAGCGCCCGAAGCTGCCTGATACGTGGACACGATCATACGCTTCACGCCGGCAAGCTGGTGCAGCGGCCAGGTGGGAACCAGGCCGATAATGGTCGCGCAGTTGGGGTTGGCGATAAGGCCGTGATGCCACTTGATGTCGTCGGCATTGATCTCGGGCACGACCAGCGGCACCTCGGGATCCATGCGGAAGGCATGGCTGTTGTCGACCACGACGGCGTCGCGCTTGACGGCCTCGGGCAGTAGCTCCTTGGCGATATCGTCGCCGGCAGCACCGAGTACGATGTCGCAGCCCTCAAAGGCCTCGGGGCAAGCCTCCTCAATCACGATCTGCTCGCCACGGAACTCGACGGTCTTGCCCGCAGAGCGCGCGCTCGCCAGCAGCTTGAGCTTACCGACCGGAAACTCCTGCTCGTTGAGGCACTCGAGCATCTGGGTGCCCACGGCTCCCGTCGCGCCCAAAATAGCAACCGTGTACTGTTTCATGCTTCCCCCTTTAAAGGTTTTGGCTTTTGCCCGCACGCCGAGCAGGCCGATTATTGTTGCCAGTGTATACAAGAACGGGGCAGGCACGAAACCCGCCCCGTCGAAACGAAACCGAAACGAAACGCCCCGCCGTAGATTTTTGAAACATGACCCAAAAATCTACCGTGCAGTCGCTACTTTTTGAGCGCGGCCAGGGCGGGATCGACCGGTGCGGGAGCCTCCAAGTCGGAGACCTTCACAATGCCGTTCTCATCGGAGAAAGCACGGTAGATGGTCTGAATCGCCAGGTCGAAGTCCTTCTCCTCGACACCGATAATGATGTTGATCTCGTCGCAGCTCTGCGAAATCATGCGCACGCTCACGCCGGCCTGGCCAAGCATGCCAAACAGATGGCCCGAGATACCTGCGCGGCCACGCAGGTTACGGCCGACGGTCGCGATGAGCGCCAGGCCCTCGACAACCTCGATCTCGAGCGGCTCGACCTCCTGCTGAATGTCGCCCACGAGCGAGTACAGCGAGTCGTGCACGTCCTGCTCCTGCACCACGGCGCCAAAGCGGTCGACACCGGTGGGCATGTGCTCGACGGAAACGTCATAGCGCTCGAAGACCGAAAGCGCGCGGCGCATAAAGCCAACACGGGGCTTGGTGCGGTCGCGGGCAACGTTGATGGCGACAAAGCCGCGCTTGCCGGTCACGCCGGTAATGATGGGCTCTGCCTCACCCTCATCAGCCGTCTCGCTAATGATGGTGCCGGGGTCCTGCGGCGCATTGGTGTTCTTGATGACCAGCGGAATACCCGCCTCGCGCACGGGGAACACGGCCTCCTCGTGCAGGACGCTTGCACCCATGTACGAAAGTTCGCGCAGCTCCTCGTAGGTAACGCGCGCAATGGGCTGAGCCTCGGGCACAATGCGAGGATCGGCAGAATAGAAGCCCGAGACGTCGGTCCAGTTCTCGTACAGGTCGGCACCCAGGCACTTGGCCAGGATCGAGCCGGAAATATCGCCGCCACCACGGTCGAGCAGCTTGATCTGGCCCTCACGCGTCGCGCCGTAGAAACCGGGCATAACAAAGCCGCCCTGCTGACCGTACTCCTGCACCAGCTCGGAGGTGCGATTCATGCTGAGCGTACCGTCATGATGGAACGCCACAACCGTCGCGGCGTCCAGGAACGGCAGGCCCAGGTACTCCGCCATCAGGCGAGCGGTGAAATACTCGCCACGGCTCACGAGCTCCTCGGTAGAGTAGTCGCCCGAGCGGGCGCGCTCGGCAAAGGCCGCGAACTCCTCGCGGATGGGATAGGTGAGCTCCAGCTCGTCAGCGATATCAAAATAGCGCTGGCCAATGTCCTCGAGCAGCTCCTCACACGACACGTGATACTTAACGTGCGCGTTAACCAGGTAGAGCAGGTCGGTCACCTTGGTGTCGCCCTTAAAGCGGCGGCCGCAGGCGGAAACCACCACAAAACGGCGGGCAGGGTCGGCATCGACGATGGCCTTGATCTTCTTGAAGTGTTCGGCGTCGGCGACCGACGAGCCGCCAAACTTGGCAATCTTAATCATGGGCTTGAGGTTACCTTTCTAAAAGCCTCTGCAAACCTGTTTTGCGCGCTCTGATACCATGGTTTCACCGATTGGGACCAAGGCATCCGAGGAGCAGTGTTATATGGGAACTTATCATAGTACACGAGGACGCACTTTATCGTGCTCAAGTAAGGTGGCAATCCGCACCGGCATCGCTCCCGACGGGGGTTTGTTTGTCTCGGACGAGCTCGGCACCAAGCAGGTCGATATCAGCTCGCTTGCAGATAAATCGTACTTTGAAATCGCTCAAGATGTGTTGGGAATGTTACTGAATGATTACACGGCCGAAGAAATTTCGGCGTGTGTCGACGAGGCATACCGTGGCACGTTCGCGAGTGAAGAGGTTACGCCGCTCGTCAAACTCGACGCTGCGCCGGGCGCTGACGCCCCTCAGACCTATGTAATGGAGCTCTTTGGCGGCCCCACAAGCGCCTTCAAGGACGTTGCCCTGCAGATGCTCCCCCGTCTGATGGCCCGCACTTCCGCCAAGGACGGCGGCGCCGAGCGCATCATGATCGTCACCGCCACGTCGGGCGACACCGGCAAGGCCGCACTCGCCGGTTTTGCCGACGCGCCGGGCACGGGCATCACCGTCTTTTATCCCGAGGGCAAGGTCAGCCGCGTCCAGAACCTGCAGATGTCCACGCAGGAGGGCGACAACGTCGCCGTCTGCGGCATCCGCGGCAACTTTGACGACGCCCAGAGCGCCGTCAAGCGCATCTTTGCCGATAAGGAGCTTGCCGAGCGTCTGGAGGCTGCAGGCACGGTGCTTTCGAGCGCCAACTCCATCAACGTCGGCCGTCTGGTACCGCAGGTCGTCTACTACTTCTCCGCTTACGCGCAGCTGCTGGAGAACCAAGTCATCAACGTGGGCGACGAGGTCGAGTTCGTCGTTCCGACCGGCAACTTCGGCGACATCCTCGCCGGCTACTACGCGAAGATGCTCGGTCTGCCGGTCAAGCACCTCGTGGTCGCCTCCGACAAGAACAACGTGCTGTTCGACTTCCTGACCACCGGCACGTACAACCGTCAGCGTCCGTTCTTCCAGACGATCAGCCCGTCGATGGACATCCTCATCTCCTCGAACCTGGAGCGCATGCTGTACTACATGTCCGAGGGCGACACCCGTCTGATCTCCATGCTGATGAATGACCTCAGCCAGTGGGGCACGTACGAGGTTCCGGAGCCGCTGCTCGCGAAGATCCGCCAGCTGTTCGGCTGCGGCTGGGCCGACGAGGACCAGGTGCGTGAGATGATCGCCGAC
>URZB01000177.1 GCA_900552295.1 uncultured Collinsella sp. | reverse complement strand
CTCCAAGGCGCCGGAGAACCTCGTGAGCAGGAATTTCCACGCCGACGAGCCCAACTAGGCCTAATCCAAGCGAGATTCCAGACTCGAAAGGCCGTTGAGCGTGAGGTCGTTGGCAACCTCCGAGACGCGCTCGATAGGAACCGAGCCGTCAGACAGCGCCCACGTGCGATAGATACCGATAATACCCGACAGCAAAAACGCCAGATAGTAGTCGAACATTTCGTCCTTGAGACCTTGGGGCAGCAGATCGCGCTCGGCAATCTCGTGCTCGAGCGGCGCACGAAGACGAGCCATAAAATCATCGAGCGGAATGTTCTCGATCAGCTGACGATTGAGCACCAAGTTGTTGCACAGTGCCTCGTTAACGGTTTTAAAGAAGGTCGCCGCCGCGCCAAGAGCGCGCTCGTTGGTGTCGCCGTCCATTGAAGCAAGCGTTTTCTCGACCGAGTCGACAATCATCTCCACCACATCGACGGCAATGGCATCGAGCAGGCCGTCAACCGTGCCAAAGTGCACGTAGAAGGTTTTGCGGTCGACATTGGCCTCGCGCGCGATGGCACTCACCGTAATGTCTGCCAGCGGCTTTTCCATGAGCAGGCGCTCGAAAGCGGAAAGGATGGCATTACGGCTGCGAACGATGCGACGATCAAGACGCGGTTTGCTGGTTGCCATGGGCGTGTCCCTTCGATATGCGAGCATTCATCAACAGATGAGAGATAATCTACGTAAGATGATTATCCCCCATACAGCACAAATATGCCCCGCATCATGAAGAACGCACGACTGTCCTACTGCAACTTAGGGTGCTTCTTCTTATTGAGTGCCGACGGAGATACGCGAATACCGTCTCCTGTCTGACGCACATAGGCCTTATGAGCCGGCTTTGCGGTCCCAGAAGCCTTCTGAGCGTGCTTCTTGGGATCAACGGTAACAGCATTCGTGGGGTGCGGCTTAGTGGGCGCAGAGGGCGTCTGAGGCGTGCGGCCGAGCTTGCGCATCACGCGATCCCAGCGCGCATGGATGCTCTCGTTGTGGGCGCTCTTAAGTCCCAGCAGGGGCGCAGCCAAAATGGTAGGCGCAATAAACGTAATGAGACGCCACAGCAGATAGCCGGCGGTCGAAGCCGAACCGAAGAAATGACCCAAGAACAATGCAAAGCCGCCCTCAGCGCCACCAGTTCCACCGGGCAAGGGAACCGCAGAGCTTAACAGCTGGACAAAGGCGCTCGCGGCCATGACCGAGAAAAAGTCGACCTCGTGGTGGCCAAAGGCAAGCATCAGGAAATACGGAACCAGATAGAAAAACGCGAGCTGCAGCATGGTGATAAACACGGTGAGCAGCATGGAAGAAAAATGTCCGGCCGAAAGCTTGAACTTCTCGGAGAAGGAGTAGATCTCGCCATCGACAAACGTGCGCCAACTCTCGATCTTAGTGGCCGAGACACCAATGCGCTCGAGCCAATTGATGATGCAATGGGCGACGCGCGTGACGGTCTTAGGCATGAGCGCGACGGCGAAGATGCCAAGCAAGATGCAGCAGTGTCCACCAAAGCTAAAGACGCACAGCAGCGTCATGTCGCCGTAGCGTTCAGCAAAAAACGGCATACGGGCGAGCAGCAGGATAGCGCCCCAGGCGACCAGGCCAAACTGGTACACGATAAAGCGCGTGAATTGCGTGGCGCCGGCCTCGCCCACGTTTTGGCCGGCCTTGGTCAGGCGATAGATCTGAGCCGGGGTGGAGCCCATCATCATGGGCGTCAGGTTGCCAAAGAAGATGCCACTCGCCTCGACCGAGATCAGGTCGCGGATGCCGACGGGCGAATTGGGATCGAGCCAGACGGCGATCGCATAGGCCACAATGCCAAAGAACAGGTACATGAACATGCAAAGACACGCGACAACGAGCCATGACGCCTGGACGCTCGACATAGCGGCCCAGAACTGCCCCATCTGCCCGGTTACCACCAGATAGACGATATAACCTACCAGCACGACGCCGATAAAGATGGCGCCGCGGCGTGCGCTCTTATTGTCATCTCCGCCCGAGGCCTCAACCTCGACCTGGGGCTTAGAGGTATGCTGAGAGGACTCCGTCATGAGACTCCTTCTAACAGTCAAAATATCTTGGATATTGTACCCGTAAGGGCCATAGGCAGAACGCAAAGCTCTGGTTCAAACGGGAATTGCAGACGGTTGTTTGAAAATAAAAAAAACCGGCCTTCCATAGGAAGTCCGGGTATCAGATGCGTGGTAGCCCGTACCAGATTCGAACTGGTGATCTCCGCCTTGAGAGGGCGGCGTCCTAAACCGCTAGACGAACGGGCCACATGACATCTGCACTGCCGTGCTGCGAGGAAATATATTACGGGACAAAAAACGTCAGCGCAAGAAGAAATTCCAAATTGCCGAAAAATTGTCGGCAGGTTATGGAATACGCAGGTAAACTTGGTAGCTAATTCAAGTTGAGATGAACCAAAAGAGCTTCGCGCTCGTTGGGAATATCGTCTTCGATCACGGCGTCGAGGGCGGAGTTGAGAAGCTGACCCAGTTCCGGCCCGGGCTTGACTCCGGCACGGATCAGGTCGCCGCCGTTGATGGCGAGCATCTTGAGCGTATAGGGCTCCCCTGCCTTCAGCAGCTCGTGCGCCAGCGCGCGCATCTCCTCAATCGTCTCAACATAATAGAAGCACGACGGGGCCTTGCCAAGTGTGTCGGCACGCTTAAGGTCCATGAGCTCGTCAATCAGGCGGGCCGTGTCGACGCCCTCACCCGAAAGCGCGCGCATCATATTGAGCAGGCAGGAGCGCTCGGGGCGCAGCGGCTTGTCATGGTATTTGATGAGCAGGCACACGTCGCGCACCAAGTCGTGCGAGAGGGCCAGGCGATCCATAATGACGCGCGCCTTCTTGGCGCCGAGCTCGGGATGACCGTAGAAGTGTCCGCTGCCGGCGTGATCGACCGTGAAGCACTCGGGCTTGGACACATCGTGCAAAAACGCCGCCCACATAAGGCTCGACGAGGGCGCGACGCCGTCACACAGCGCGAGCTCCCCCGCCACCGTCAGCACACGGGCGATATGCACGTAGACGTTAAACGCATGATAGACACTGCGCTGATCAAACCCGCGACCCGCTGCCAACTCGGGCACGGCGGCGCAGATGAGCTCGGGATAGCGGAGCATCGCGTCTCCCCCATGACCGGTCGAAAGAATGCCCTCGAGCTCAATACCCACACGCTCACGCGCCACGGCTTCGAGCAGCGGCGCGCACTCGGCAAGCGCACGCTTGGTCTCGGGCTCAATCATAAAGTCCAGACGGCAGGCAAAGCGCACCGCACGCAGCATGCGCAGGGCGTCCTCGTTAAAGCGACGCTTGGGATCGCCGACAGCGCGAATCAGCTTGCGCTCCAAGTCACCCTGGCCGTCGTAGCGGTCGACAAGCCCGCGCTCGGGATGCCAGGCCATGGCATTGACGGTAAAGTCGCGGCGCGCCAGATCGTCCTCGAGCGAGGCGGCACGCTCCACACTCTGGGGATGGCGACCATCGGTGTAAAAGCCATCCAGACGGTACGTGGTGACCTCGATACGCTCGCCATCGGAAATAGCCGTGATTCCGCCAAATTTAATGCCCGACTCCACAACCGCGATGCCGGCGGCCTCGAGCGCCGCTTTGGACTCCTGCCACAGGCCGCTACAGCACATATCAACATCGTGGCTGGGGTACCCCATCAGGGCGTCGCGCACCCAACCGCCCACGTACCAAGCCTCAAGACCAGCCGCCTCAAGCGCGCGCAGGACGCGCAGGGACGCATCGGACGGTTGAGTACCGTTGAGCGAAACATTGCACATGCCTATGGCCTCCTGCGACTATCAAATTGGCTATCGATTGCGTCTGCAAGAAGTCTAGCAAGAAACAGCCTCCACTGCACACGCAAGTCCGATAAACAAAAACGCATCCGTCCTAGTCTAAGACGGATGCGAAATAATCAAACTATTCAGACAAGGTGCCGGAACTAGCAGAC
>URZB01000176.1 GCA_900552295.1 uncultured Collinsella sp. | reverse complement strand
TGGCTATTCGCCGGTGACGCTACCCACGGCATCTTCGGCGGCGGCTTCATGTACACCAACAGGGATTCGATTTCCCTGGGTGTCGTCGCCGGAATCGAGGCGCTGGCCTGTTCCGACGCGGCTCCGGTCTACCAGATGCTCGAGGATCTGAAGCACCACCCGGCCGTCGCGCCCATCATCCGCGGGGCGAAGGTCGTGGAGTACTCAGGGCACATGGTCCCCGAGGGCGGCTTTGACATCATGCCCGAGCTCGTAGGCGACGGCGTCATGCTGGCGGGCGATAGCGCCATGATGTGCCTCAATCTTGGCTACATGGTGCGCGGCATGGATTACGCCATCGCGGCGGGACAGATCGCCGGCCAGAGTGCTGCTAGGGCGATTGACGCGGGCGATACGTCCGCATCCGGCCTGAGAGGCTACGCGGCTTCCCTCAACGGAAGCTTTGTGATGAAGGATCTCAGGCAGTACAAGAACGAACCGGCCTTTTTGGAGGGTTTCACACGCATGTTCAATGAGTATCCGGAACTTGCGCGCGATGTCCTCAATGACATGTTCATCGTCGACGGCGCGCCCGCGACTCCCATCAAGCAAAAGATCATGCCGCGCCTGAAACAGATTGGCATGCTCAACATTCTGAGGGACGCGAGAGGAGCGATGAGGGCACTATGAGCAATCCGGAGATCACCGTGAACGTCGACGAGTACCTGGCACTCGACAAGTACGAGGTCGACGAGGACAACGCTCACATCGAGCTCGTGGCAGACCCTTGCGACGAGGAGTTCGACAAGCTCATTCGCGTATGTCCCGCCGCGCTGTACAAGCGCGACGAGGACGGGCGCAAGAGTTTTGACTACGCTGGCTGCCTCGAATGCGGTACGTGCCGTATCGCCTGCGGGGACACCATCGTGGAGGAATGGGAGTTTCCCGGTCCTACTATGGGGGTAGAATACCGTTTCGGATGAGAAGCCGAACCGTATGGAGAAGCCAACATGGATGACGAGCAGAAGAAGATTGTTTACGAGGCAGTCGACAAGTTCTGTGATGAATGCATTACCGAGGACAATATCCAGAATTGGTGTGCTTCAAGGGGTATTCCGCATGATGATTACGCGGCGTTTTACGAGAGCGACCTCGGCAAATATTGCCTTCCTCCTCAGGTAGGTGGATGGGATGGCCCGTTCGCAACGCGCGCTCTGGCCGTTTCCCGGCTTGCTCGCCGCGCTGGCGCAATTCTGCCCTACCAGACAGACTTCACCTCGGCAGCTCTTCTCTCCACCATGTACTCGTTTGTCCAACCCGAAGTTGTCAGCGAGCTTGTCGCGGATGATGGACGAGCGATTTTTTCACAAGCCTTCTCGGAGAGCAGCTTGCGAGAGGAAGCGGTTGTATCGGGAACGTGCGTAACGAGGAACAAAGACGGCATATTCCTCGATGGAGTGAAAAGCTACGTTGCCAACGGCCAGTTCATTTCGAAAACGCTTGTCCTCACGCGTGATGACGTGTATGGCAAAGAGGATGGGGGACGATCCATCTGGCTCGTCCCCCTTGGAACCGAGGGGGTTTACTCGTATCCCCTCAACACGATAGGCCAGGAAATGACCGCGCCCGCATCAATCGAATTCGATCATGTGAAGCTCGATCCGACTTGGCGAATTCAAACCGACGGGAACCTCAAGCAGGTTCTTGACCAGCAGTACATGCGCGGACGCGTCTTGACATGTGCGGCGAGTCTGGGCCTTGCCCAGGCAGCCATGGATGACGCGCTCGAAAGATGCGCCATGCGCCACGTGCGTGGCGAGGCATTGGGCAAGCCCCCCCAAATCGAGGCGAAGCTCGCTGACATGTCCGTGAAGATACGTCTGATGGAGGCTATGCTCGCGAAGGCAGCGAACTCGATTTCAGATGGCGAGACCACCGACGAGCAAAGACTCAACTGTGCGCTCATGAAGTACTGCGTTCCAAGAGCGGCAACGGAAGTGGCCGACAGCGCGATTCAGATTTTTGGCGGCGCGGGATATACGGACCGTTCGCGCGTAGGTCGAATTTGGCGAGACTGCCGTGGCAATCAAATCGCCCAGGGCACAGACGAAATGATGATTCATACGGTTGCCAAGCAACTTCTCAAGGGGCACAGCTTTGCGCTGACAGATATCTAAACCACATTGCTTTTGCGGATTTTAGTTTCGGGGTTTTCTGATTGGGTATTTTTCCAACTCGGTCATGAGCGTTTCGTTAGCCTGATTCCAGAATGGATTAAGCGCGTCATCGAGCAAGATCTCCGAGGCGGAGGGATTCGCCAGATGGTAGCAAGGCATCTGGTAGAGGCTTTCCAATTGCTGCGAAACGATGAAATCAAACGTTTCGCGAGGCATGTAACGTCCGCCGAGAACGAACCGAACATCGCTTTCTATCGCAGGCCTGAACAGCTCGAACACCCTGATTTTTATTTCCGGTTCTTTCGCAGTGAACAGCTTGCGGTAGAACGCGGGACGGGTTTTGACACAACGAACCAGCGATTTGTAGAATTTGCCATGATCCAGGAGCCGTGCGCCGATTTCATGATGCATGTAATAGGGGAGCAGCTCGGGTTTTGTCTTGAGTGGAGCGGGTGCCTCGAGCAACTGCCTCTCCGGAACTGCCGCCTCTAGCTCTCTTGCAAGGTCAACTCTGAAGACATACATGGCAACATCGAGCTTGCTATCAAAATGGTAGTAGAACGTATTGCGGTTAATGCCCAGTTCTTTCACGAGCTTCGAGATGTGTATGACGCTCAGCGACGAAGCCTCTGTTCCGGCGACGACATAGTTGATGATCTGTTCGCGTGTCGTGCCGCTGTTCATCGTTCGACATGCCCCGCTTGTTACTAGAAGATTCACATGAAGTGTGCAAATCTAGAAAATGACCATTCCATTTTCTATGTTTCATGAGCTATTGTCAAAATGAAGTGGGAGACAACCTTTGTGGATGGGCAAGGTTCTCGCTTATGCCGTCCTGGATGTCACAAGGCAAATATCGACGTGCAGTCCCCAGATTCCTCCACATCAAACTGCACTGAATCTGCCGCCCACCCCTCCTTAAATGTGAGCCCCCATAATAAAGGGGGCTCACATCAATCGAACGGAGGTTGATGTGCGTTAACCAAAATCATGATTGGCGGACAGAGAAGCAAAACAAGGCGTGACGGAAAAATAGCCAATTCCAGGTTTTGCCTATTCTTAATTGAAATCCGCTATTTCATAATTGAATTACAGCATGGTGCCAACCGAGAGGAGAGCTACATGGACTTCAGCTTCACTGACGAGCAAGAGCTGCTCAAGGAGAGCATCGCCGAGTTCTGCGAGCGCTACGTCGACGAGAAGGACATCCCGGCGATGTACGAGAACCACGGCACGCCGCACGACCTCGACATGGCCTACCTCGAGGCGGGCTTCGGCCTCATGGGCCTTCCCGAGGAGTACGGCGGCATCCCCTGCGACATGGTCACCCTGGGCATGCTCACCGAGGAGTTCGTGCACAACGCCGGCTTCACCGCCCCCTACCTCAACGCCACGCTCGCGCTTCGCGACATGGTCGACTTCGGCAGCGACGAGCAGATCAAGATGTGCTTCGACGCCTACCAGGAGACGGGCAAGCCCATCTTCTCGCTGGGCTTCTCCGAGCCCGGCGCAGGTTCCGACAACCAGAACATGACCTCCGTCACCCGCAGGCAGCCCGACGGCACCTACCTGCTCAACGGCCAGAAGACCTGGGTCACCAACGGTGCTTGCTCTTCTTATCTGGTTGTCATCGCTAAGGACGAAGATCCTGCTCGCGAGAACAAGAACATGTCCTTGTGGCTCGTTCCTTCAGACACTCCGGGTGTTTCCACTGCTGCTCTTACCAAGCTCGGTCAGCAGACTGTTCCGTTCGTCGATGTCTTCTTCGACGATGTCGTTCTTACTGAAGCAAACCGCTTGGGTGAGGCTGGCCAGGGCTGGCTGCTGCTCATGAAGAACTTTGAGTTCGAGCGCTGCCTCGTTGTTGCTC
>URZB01000175.1 GCA_900552295.1 uncultured Collinsella sp. | reverse complement strand
GATTAATGGATGGAAACGGATGTTCTATCGGGACACACATTTTGTCCTATAAGCCTGAAAATCCGGGCCCGACTCAAACTGTAGCTGCAGCTGGAGTGCTGCTAAAAGGCTTCTGCCTGCTTGAGCGGTTTTACGCTCAGCGCGTCGAGGAGCCGTTCATATGACGCTCTCAGGTTGAGTCGCTGGTCCTGCGAGCGGGTCTTGCTTGCGATGGTGGAGTCGAGGAGGCCGTCTCTCTGTGTCGGGGGGAAGGAGAAAAGGTTTGCATGATTTAGGGATGGCTGCTGTGCTGCGTCGTTGGAAGAATGCATGCTTATGCGGCCTCCTCGATATCCACCAAAAGGTTGCGCACGGGGTGTGCTGCTAGGTCCCGTGCGTTGGCAGTATTATGCCGCGGCTGCTGCAAAGAAGCGCTAAAGAAAGGCTTAACCTGGTTTGGTGTTACGATGAAACTGCAGGTCAGAGGTATCGAATAACACTTTTGAAAGGTTTTGGGCTTAAGGGCTTTCTAAGGTTTGTGGCGCGGATGTGGCTCGCCTGTGTGGGGCGTGTGGATGGCTCGTTCCTAGCGCTGCGGCTCTGCGGCGCGCACCTGCTCGATGACCTTTTCCATCGTGGCGTCGATGCGGTCTTTTTTGAGCTCGCATTCCCAGACGGTGATGGGTGTCCAGCCCATTTGGGTAAGCGCGTTGATGGCTGCTCGGTCGCGCTCGACGTTGCGACGGAACTTTGCCTCCCAAAACTCAACATTGCGCTTGGGCTGGCTTGGATTGCACTTGGGGCAGCGGTGCCAAAAGCAACCGTTGACGAAGATGGCGATCTTGCGCCCGGGAAAGGCGATATCGGGTTTGCCGGGAACCTTCCATTCCAAGCGATAGCCCGTAAGGCCCGCGGCGCGCAGGCGCTGGCGTACGAGCAGCTCGGGCTTGGTGTTGGCGCGCTTGTTACCCTTCATGGACTTTTTTATAGCGGCGCGACGGCGCACGAGTTCACGTTCGTCGGCGGAAAGGTCCGAGGTGTCGATGCCGTCCAGCAGGCCAGGCTTGGGACGCTTTTTGCTGCGGCGCTTCGGTGCGCGCTTGGGTTTGGTGGCGGGCTCGTCGGTCGTGGTGGCCTCGGCGTCGTTGGCAGTGCCGTTGGCCTCAAGCCGATCTTCCTTCAGCTCAATCAGAGCATCGATAAGCCCCTTATCGGCGGGCATCCATTCCACCGTGGCAAGCGAAGTGCGCGGAATCCAGCGGATATCGAGCTGGCGGTCGTGCTTCTGGGGCTCGTCGGACTCTTTAGCCAGCGAGCAGTAGTAGCACTCCATGGAGAGATGAAAATCGGGGTAGTCATACTCAACGGTGTAGAAATCGCGCAGGTTGTTGACCTTCACCTGCAGCTCTTCCATGAGCTCGCGGCGCACGGCGTCCTCGGGCGTCTCGCCGCGCATGAGCTTGCCACCTGGGAACTCCCAAAGTCCCTGCATGTCGCCATAGCCGCGCTGCACGGCCAGTAGCTCGTCGGATCCTTCCTTGCGAATGATCCCAGCGGCAACATGAACAGTCTTCAACAGGAGTCCTCTCTCAACATCAACACGTGACAGGCTAGCTACCCGTACCTTACACAACGGTAAGGCAAGCGTAAGCCATATCGATGGTAGCCGACTCGTCTTCTTGCGACTATAGATGCCGTAGACTAATTGCAAGAAAGGACTCGGTATGCAAACCACGCACATGGCGACCCCGGTACTGGAGGTCGCGCATCTCGAAAAGGTATATGGAGCGCTGGGCAACGTGACCCGCGCGCTCAACGACGTCAGCTTTACCGTCAACCGCGCCGAATTCGTTGGCATCATGGGCGCCTCGGGCTCGGGCAAGTCGACGTTGCTCAACTGCGTCTCGACCATCGATAGCGCCACGAGCGGCACCATCCGCATCAACGGGCAGGACGTAACACGCATGAAGCAGGCTAAGCTTTCGCAGTTCCGCCGCGAGGAGCTCGGCTTTATCTTCCAGGATTCCAACCTGCTCGATACGCTCACGGCGCGCGAGAACATCGCCCTGCCGCTCACCATCGCCCGCACAAACTCGGCAGAGATCTCGACCCGCGTGCAGGACGTGGCAGCGCGCCTCTCCATCAGTCAGGTGCTCGACAAGTATCCCTACCAGATGTCCGGCGGTCAGCAGCAGCGCGTTGCCGCGGCTCGCGCGCTCGTCACCGACCCCACCATGATCATGGCCGACGAGCCCACCGGCGCCCTCGATTCCAAGAGCGCCCGTCTGCTGCTCGAGAGCCTGGAGGCCCTTAACCGCCGCCTACGCGCCACCGTGCTCATGGTCACGCACGACAGCTTTGCTGCCAGCTACACGAGTCGAGTGCTGTTTATTCGCGACGGCAAGATCTTCACCGAGCTGCGCCGCGGCGACACCGACCGCCGAGAGTTCTTCGACCGCATTATGGAGGTCGTTGCCATGATGGGCGGTGAGGGCTCCGATGCTCTGTAAACTCGCTTGGGGCAACGTCCGCCGCGCCGGCCGCGACTACCTCGTCTACCTTTTGACGCTCACCCTGGGCGTCACGGTCTTCTATGCCTTTAACACCATCTCGATGCAGGTCGACATCGCCGGAATCGATGAAAAGGGCTTGGCGCAGGTAATGGGCAGCATGCTCGGCGACCTGACGTACTTTTTGGCCGGTGTCATGGCCTTTTTGATGGTGTATGCCAATAACTTCATCATGAAACGCCGCAAAAAGGAGTTTGGCCTGTACCAGGTGCTCGGCATGGGGCGCGGGCGCGTCGCCACAATCATGGTGCTCGAGACGGTGATTGTCTCGGTGGTGGCCTTTGTCGCCGGCATTGTGCTGGGTGTGGGACTCTCCCAGCTCATGACGTTCTTTACGGCCTCGCTCTTTAAGACACAGATCGCCAATTTCCACTTCTTTTTCTCGATGCATGCGTTCAATCTGACCCTTGTCTGCATGCTCGTAATGTTTGTGCTCACGCTACTGCTGAACCTTCGCGCCGTGCGTCGTACCAAACTCATCGAGCTTATGGGTGCCGAGCGTCGCAACGAGAGCATCAAGACACGCAACCCCTGGATCGCGATTGCCATCTTTGTCGTGGGCGCGGTGCTGGTGGGCGTGGCCTATTACCGTCTGCTACGTGATGGGTTCCCGCTAACCGCGACGGACAGCAAGCTGCAAGAGGCCATGAACCAGTTTGGTATTACGACCGCTATGGTTACCGTGGGCACCTTTGCCCTGTTCTGGGGACTCTCGGGCATGCTCATCAAGCTGCTGCAGAGCCTGCGCGGCGTGTATTGGCGCGGCCTCAACATGTTTACCGTGCGCCAGCTTGCGGCCAAGGTCAACACGGTGTGCTTTTCGATGGGCGTCATCGCGATGCTCCTGTTTTTGGCCATCACCTCGGTGACGTGCGGTATGTCGATTGCCAACGTGATGAACGAAAACCTGGAGCGCTATAACCCTGTAGACGTGTCTCAGACGTATGTCTATTACACGCCCGATACGTTCGACTACTACAAAGAGTACATCAATCCGTCTGATGAAGCCGATCGCATGGTGCTGGCCGATACAACGGTCGATTTGTACCCCGCATGGCACGGCGAGGGCAAGTCGGCGGACAGCAACGAAGAGAACGGCAAGAAGGTCAATATCGCCGATGTTGCCGGTGAGCATGTGCAGATCGATTCGTATCTGAGTTACCCGCTTGGCGGCTCGGATCCTTCGGTGACTCCAAGTGAAATGTGCAAGACCATGGGCGAAAAGCTTCCCAAGGCATTCGGGGGTAGCAATGCCGATACGATGGGTCTGTTTGTGACGCCGGCGAGCCAGTACAACAAACTGCGTCAGATGATGGGCGAGGAGCCGGTGCACATCGGTCACGACCAGTATCTGCTCACGTGTGATATGGGCGGCGAGCTGGTCGACCTGTACACCAAGTATATGGCTGGCGGCCATGCCCTTACCTTGGGCGGGCATACGCTCAAGCCCGCAACCGATAAGTCGGACGAAGATACGGCTGTCTCTTATACACATCTCC
>URZB01000174.1 GCA_900552295.1 uncultured Collinsella sp. | reverse complement strand
CGAGATGTAGCTCCGTCTCGTGGGCTCGGAGATGTGTATAAGAGACAGGGACTGGTTCATGGTGATGAACGGCAGGTTGATGGTGGTCTGCTGGGCGGCGGAGAGCTCCTTCTTGGCGTTCTCGGCGGCCTCCTTCAGACGCTGCAGAGCCATGGGGTCCTGGCGCAGGTCGACACCGTTCTCCTGCTGGAACTTATCGGCCATCCAGTCGATGACGCGCTGATCCCAGTCGTCGCCGCCCAGGTGGTTGTCGCCCGAGGTGGACAGAACCTCAAACACGCCGTCGGCGAGGTCGAGGATGGAGACGTCGAAGGTGCCGCCGCCCAGGTCGAAGACCAGGATGCGCTGGTCGGTGCCCTGCTTGTCCAGGCCATAGGCCAAAGCAGCAGCGGTCGGCTCGTTCACGATACGCTTGACGTTGAGGCCGGCGATCTTACCGGCGTCCTTGGTGGCCTGACGCTGAGCGTCGTTGAAGTAGGCCGGGACGGTGATGACGGCGTCGGTGACGGTCTCGCCCAGATACTTCTCGGCGTCGGCCTTCATCTTCGCGAGCGTCATGGCGCTCACCTGCTCGGCGGTGTAATCCTTGCCCTCGATGTCCACGACGGCACGGCCACCCTGGCCCTCCTTGACCTCGTACGGCACGGTCTTAATCTCGGAGGTGCACTCGGAGTACTTGCGGCCCATGAAGCGCTTGATGGAGAACACGGTGTTCTTGGGGTTGGTGACAGCCTGGTTCTTAGCGGCCTTACCCACGACGCGGTCGCCGTCAGCACGGAAGCCAACAACGGACGGAGTGGTGCGGTCGCCTTCGGCGTTCACGATAATGGTCGGAGAACCGCCCTCGAGGACGGCCATAGCGGAGTTAGTAGTACCAAGGTCGATACCAAGAATCTTACTCATTAGAAATTCCCTCTCTCTTTTGCGTTCGCGCCGCCTCGACGATCTGTCGCGCGGTGTTTCGGCTTGTCTTTCAGGATGTAGTGTATCCCCTTATGGGCCGGAATATACAAAATCTAAGTCAATTCATATAAGATTTCTTATTGCTGAGAGTTTAGGTTCACAAATGCGCAGGTAGACGCACTGATTGAGTTCTCGGCAAATCTATCGAGATCTATGTAGAGATGGCTGAGGTGTGAGCCTGAAACTGTGTCCCGTTTTGGACGTGGATTACGGGATGCGGTTTCCGCAAGCACGCTCAATCGCCCTATATTACGAGTCACCTTTAGCTAACATTTACGCAGCTCACCGGCCCCACCTGCGCGTTTTTTAGTAAACCTTGGCATACTCGGCGAACGGTATGAAGATGCCGGCCAGAGGGTATTGCAAACGGTCGCTCCCGTGGTATGTTTTTGCCCGAATCAAACCGGCGCGCATCGTCTGTAGCGTCGGTCAACAGAGAGGAAACTACCATGGCTCATCCCGTAATTGATGCCGACGAGTGCATCGCTTGTGGCGTTTGCGTCGACACCTGCCCCGCTGGCGTTCTGGAGCTCCAGGACGTCGCCACCGTCGCTGACGAGGACTCCTGCGTCGCCTGTGGCGCTTGCCAGGACGCTTGCCCCGCTGGCGCGATCACCGAGATCGTCGAGGAGTAACAACTCCCCACTTGCACACTCAAAAGTACACCGTGCACAAAAAGGAGGCCTCCGCATCGCCGCGGAGGCCTCCTTTTTTTGCATTCGTGGGCAGCTAATTTGGCACCGCCGTTGGTTGAACTCGCGCCAGCGAAAACGCCCCATTTGAGGCAAGGTGGCCTGAAAGAGGAGGGAAGCGTACTTTGGTACGCGACCGACGATTGAAGGCCAGATTGTCCAAATGGGGCGTTTGCAGCGTCGGCTAAGAGAAATCGTCTTCGTAGGGCATCAGGTCTGCTAGGTAGCCTTTCTCCTTGAGTATGGTCTCGATCTCGTCGAGGGTCTGCTCGTCTTCTGCTGCGATGCGATGGAAGTGATAGCCACTCGTCACCGTCAGCAGCGGGAAGCTCTTGCCGCTGGCAATACCCTCAAGATAGCGCTCGATATCGCGACGATTGCGAATGTCCAGATCGGCTGTGATCTTGCCATACACGCGGTGGTTGACGATTACATTGAGCACGGCACCACCCGCGTCGACGATGCTCGTGAGCTCGTCACTTGCCTGCTCCACGCTATGGTGCACCTTGACCAGGCGCGTGGGCACGGCGGGGCTGCTGGGGGCCTCCTGCAGCACGTAGCCGCGATTGGTGGCGACGATATCGTGCCCATCGGCGCGCAGCAGGGCGATGTCTTGCACGACAATCTGGCGGCTCACACCCACCTCACGAGCAAGCGCACTGCCCGAGACAGGGTCTTTGGCTCCCTCGAGCACGCCCATGATGGCACGGCGACGCTCGCGGGCGTCCATTATTTACCGTCCAGCAGACGAAGGTGCTTAAGCGAGAGGTCGAGAATCGGCGCAGAGTGCGTCAGCGCCCCCGAGCTAATAAAGTCAACGCCCAGGTCGGCGAGCGCGCGGATATTGCTGGCATCCACATTGCCCGAGCACTCGGTCTTGGCGCGATCGGCGATAAGCTCAATCGCAGCAGCCATGTCGTCGTGGGTCATGTTGTCGAGCATGATGATATCGGCACCGGCCTCAACTGCCTCGCGCACCATGTCCAGGTTCTCGCACTCAATCTCGACCGTCGCGGTAAACGACGCATGGGCGCGCGCCATCTCAATCGCGCGTGCCACGCCACCGGCGGCGTCGATGTGGTTGTCCTTGAGCATGACAGCCGTCGACAGGTTGTAACGGTGGTTGCTGCCGCCGCCGATCTCGACCGCGGCCTTCTCAAAGACGCGCATGCCCGGCGTGGTCTTGCGCGTGTCGACGAGCACGGTCTTGGTACCCTCGAGCGCCGCTGCCATGTTGTGCGTGTAGGTGGCGATACCGCTCATACGCTGTAGATAGTTGAGCGCCACGCGCTCGCCCGAAAGCAGCACGCGCGCGTCGCCGCGCACTTGGCCCACGTGGTCGCCGGCGTGCACCTCATCGCCATCGACGACATCAAACAGCACCGAGCTCTGCGGATCCAGCAGCTCAAAGGTGCGAGCGAACACGTCCAGGCCGGCGATGATGCCATCGGCCTTGGCGATGAGCTCCACCGTGGCGGGACGCGCCGTGGGGCACACGCTCGCCGTGCTCACGTCCTCAAACGTAATGTCCTCGCGCAGGGCCTGCAGGATCAGATCATCGACGACGAGCTTCATGGTAATGGGATTCATGGTCTACTCCTCCACGGCCTGCGTGCTGGCGGCACGGGCCAGATCATCGATTGCAAGGTTATCGGAACTCAGAGCGCGATGGTGCCCATCGAGCGCGGGCTCGCCCGTCTGCTCCACGGCAAGCGACTCGCCGGTGCGCATACGCCAAGCGGCGCGACGACCCCAGACCAGCGCTTCGAGCAGGCTGTTTGATGCAAGGCGGTTCTTGCCGTGAACGCCGTTGCAGGCTGTCTCGCCCGCGGCGTAGAGCTCGGGCATCGAGGTGCGGCCGTCCTTGTCGACCCACACGCCGCCCATAAAGTAATGCTGCGTGGGTGTGACGGGAATGGGCTCGTCCAGGATGTCGCGGCCGTCCTCCAGGCAGCGTGCGCGGATGTTGGCGAAGTGCCCGGTCACCACGTCGCGCTCGACGGGGGCAAAGCTCAGCCACTCGTGCTCGGTACCGTCCTGCTTCATCTGCTCGCGAATGGCGGCGGCGACCACATCGCGCGGCTGAAGCTCATCGGTAAAGCGCTCGCCGGCGGCGTTGAGCAAAATCGCGCCCTCGCCGCGGCAGCTCTCGCTGATCAGGAAGGTGCGGCCCGGCTGCGGCGAGAACAGCCCCGTGGGGTGAATCTGCACGTAGTCCAGGTGCTCCATCTTAATGCCATGCTCTTGAGCAATGTAGCAGGCATCGCCCGTGAGCTGCGGGTAGTTGGTCGAATGGTCGTATACGCCGCCGATACCGCCCGTCGCCCACAGCGTGTGGCGGGCATGGATCTTAAACCTGTCTCTTATACACATCTCCGAGCCCACGAGACGGAGCTACA
>URZB01000173.1 GCA_900552295.1 uncultured Collinsella sp. | reverse complement strand
TATCGTCGGCAGCGTCAGATGTGTATAAGAGACAGCCGTAGATGTCGACGCCATCCTTCCCGGCCAAGTCCTGCGTGTGCGCCCCGGCGAGTCCATCCCTGTCGATGGCGTGGTGCTCGAGGGCAGCTCGGCCGTGGACGAGAGCGCGCTCACCGGCGAGTCCATCCCCGTGGAAAAGACCGCCGGCGACACCGTCAACGCCGCCACTGTCAACCGCACCGGCTCGTTTACCTTCCGCGCCACACGCGTGGGCGCCGACACGTCGCTCGCCAAGATTGTCCAGCTCGTCGAGGACGCCAACGCCACCAAGGCGCCTATCGCCCGCCTGGCCGACAAGGTCGCCGGCGTGTTTGTGCCCGTGGTGTTCGTGATCTCGGCCGTGACCTTCTTGGTGTGGATGGCACTGACCGAAAGCGTCAACGAAGCGCTCACCTCCGCCGTCGCCGTGCTGGTGATCAGCTGCCCGTGCGCGCTGGGCCTGGCCACGCCCGTCGCCATTATGGTCGGCACCGGCAAGGGCGCCGAGATGGGCATTCTGTTTAAGAGTGGCGAGGCGCTGGAGAACCTGCGCAGCGTGGGCACCGTGGTGCTCGATAAGACGGGCACGGTCACCCGCGGCAAGCCTGCCGTGACCGATATCGTAGTGGCCACGCGCGCCGACGACTCGCCCGCCATGAGCAAAAAGGCGCTGCTCAAGCTGGCCGCTGCGCTGGAGCGCTCAAGTGAGCACCCGCTGGCCGAGGCGATTATGGCCGAGTGCGAGACACGCGGGATCGTCGCGCGCATGGTCGAGGACTTTGCGGCCGTGCCCGGACGAGGCGTTACGGCGCGCGAAGGGCAAAACGCCATTGCAGCCGGCAACGTACGCCTGATGAGCGAGCTGGGCGCGGAGGTGCCCGCGGGTCTTGCCGAGCAATTTGCCGCCGAGGGCAAGACGCCGCTGTTCTTTGCCAAGAACGGCGAGCTTGCCGGTACCATCGCCGTGGCCGACGAGGTCAAAGAGACGAGCGCCGAGGCCATCGCCGCGCTCCGCAAGCTCGGCGTCGACGTGCGCATGCTCACCGGCGATAACCGTGTGACGGCCGAAGCAATCGCCCGCCGCGTGGGGCTGAGCAGCGAACAGGTCATCGCCGACGTCCTCCCCGCCGACAAGGAGCACCACGTACGCGAGCTGCAGGATGCGGGCAGCAAGGTCGCCATGGTGGGCGACGGCATCAACGACTCACCCGCCCTGGCGCGCGCCGACGTGGGCCTCGCTATCGGCACCGGCGCCGACATCGCCAAGGAGGGCGCCGACGTGGTACTCATGCGCAGCGACCTCATGGATGTCGCCCGCGCCATCGAGCTTTCGCGCGCCACGATCCGCAACATCAAGCAGGACCTGTTCTGGGCGCTGTTCTACAACGGCATCGGCATTCCGCTGGCGGCGGGTGTGTTCTTCCCCCTCACCGGTTGGCAACTCTCGCCGATGTTTGGCGCCGCGGCCATGAGCCTGTCGAGCGTGTGCGTCGTAAGCAATGCGCTGCGCTTAAAATCCTTTAAGCCAAAAGTGGCAAAATAAGCTCACCATTAAGTCCATTTAGAACGGGTTTTCCAGGTGCCCGAGATTGACCTGAAAGAGGAGCGACGCGTACTTTGGTACGCGAGCGACGGCTTGAAGGTCAAGGTCGGGTGCCTGGGAAAGCCGACACAACAGAGAGGAATATCCATGCGTTTCACAATCAAGACTTCCGGCCTCATGTGCGGCCATTGCGATGCCACCGTCGAGACCGCGCTGCTCAACGTTGCCGGCGTGACCGACGCCGATGCCGATCACGAGACTCAGACCGTACAGGTGGAGTGCGCCGACACCGTAACCGCCGAGCAACTCGCCGCCGCCGTCGAGGCCGCCGGCGAGAAGTTCCACGCACTTTCGGTGACCGCCGCATAGCAGTCGCTGCCTACTCAATCCTCAGAAGTTGCGGTGAAATACGGACTGTTGAGCCGCCCTAGGCCTTTAAACAGTCCGTATTTCACCGCAACTGACGGGGGCATCCGGAAGATCGACCAGAAACGAGGACCCGCCATGATGGCAGACCACAAATCGGTGACCCGCATGCTCAAGACGGCACGCGGCCAGATTGACGGCATCTTGCGGATGGTCGATGAGGACCGCTATTGCGTCGATATTTCCACGCAGCTCATGGCCACGCAGGCGCTCATTGCGCGCATCAACGCCGACGTGCTCAAGGCGCATATCGAGGGCTGCGTGACTTCGGCAATCGAATCGGGAGACGAAGACCTCAAAGCCGCCAAGCTCGCCGAGATCGAACGCGTCGTCGACAAGCTCTCCAAGTAATTGGGGACATTGGGGACAGACTTCTTTGCATCGTCTTGGTATTCCGGGGACAGGTTAATTTGCACCACATTGGTGCAAATTAACCTGTCCCCCTTGCTCTAAATCGGGTATAAAGGCGTGCGGTATATCGAATGAAAGGCAATTTGCATGAATGACTTTATGAAGGGTCGCAATGGTGCCGATGAACTCACCATCGTGATGGGTTTTGCCGGCATCGTCATCGCGATGATCGGATCGATAGCCCGCATCCAGTGGCTCAGCTGGATTGCCATCGCCGTAATCGTGATTGGCGTGCTGCGCGGCCTGTCCAAAAATATCGACGCACGTCGCAAGGAGAACGAGGCCTTTGTCGCCACGACCGCCAATGTTCCCGGCTTGGGCAAGTTCGTCGCCAGCTTGGGCGGCGGAGCTGCAGCGGCCAACGCCTCGCGCGCAGCCGGTACTAGCAAGGAAGACTTTGAACGTGCCAAGCGCACAGCCAAGAAGATGTGGAAGGGCCGCAAGACCACGGCCTATCTCAAGTGCCCCAACTGCGGCCAGATGCTCTCCGTCCCCAAGGGCAAGGGCAAGATCCGCGTCACCTGCCCCAAGTGCCACGCCAAGATGGAGACGCGCTCCTAGCCGCCATACCATTGGACAAATAAAAGCCGAGGCCTCGCACTGAGACCTCGGCTTTTTTGATTATGACAAAGGGATTGCCCCTTTGTCACACCTATGCCACGCCGTCGCGGGCGAGCTCCTCGGCCAGTGCCTCGGACGGCATGGCCATAATCGTGTCGAGCTCGGCGTCCACCTCGGGAATACGCTTCACCTTGAGTTTGCGCACCAGATCACCACGGCACATCACGTACGCCGGCTCACGCAGTGCGCACAGGTCATCGAGCGGGTTCTTGCGCGTCACCAGGATATCGGCGGCCTTGCCGCACTCGATTGTGCCGGTCTCGCCGCCCAGCCCCAGCAGCTCGGCATTGACCTGCGTGGCCGTATGCAGCGCGAAGGCGTTACTCACACCCACGTACTTGGCAAAATAGGCCACCTCACGCCACATGTCGTACTGCGTCACGAACGGGCAGCTCGAGTCCGTGCCAAGGCCCACCTTAACGCCAGCTTCCAGTGCGGCACGGGCGCTCTCGATGATGCCCGAGCACACGATGTCGCCGTTCTTCTTTTGTGTATCGGTCGAATGGGTCTTTTCCGGGTCGAGCAATACAAACGGCAGCGCCGGGCTGATAGTGCAGGTAACGCTGGGCGCACGGCCCTCAAGCTGTGTACCCGCGGCGCCGCGGTACAGCTCCAGGATCTCGGGCGTCAACGGAGCGCCGTGCTCAATCGTGTCAACGCCGGCCTCAAGCGCGGCCTTCACGCCCTCGGTGCTCTCGACATGGGCCATGACCGGAAGGCCAACCTCGTGCGCCGCCTTGCACGCCGCAGCGGCAACCTCGACCGGCATGCGCAGCACGCCCGGCTCGCCCACCTCGGTCGCATCGAACACGCCACCCGTCACGAACAGCTTGATGACGTCGGCACCGCGCGCATACAAATCACGCACCTGTTCGGCCGCCTCGTCGGGGGTATTGGCCACCTGCGCAAAGAGGCCCGCACCGTGGCCACCCGGCACCGTGACACCCGTTCCCGGTGCTACCAGACGCGGACCCTGATACTTGCCGGCGTCGATGGCGTTGCGCACGGCCAGATCGGCAAACAGCGGGTCGCCTGCACCTGTCTCTTATACACATCTCCGAGCCCACGAGAC
>URZB01000172.1 GCA_900552295.1 uncultured Collinsella sp. | reverse complement strand
ACGAGATGTAGCTCCGTCTCGTGGGCTCGGAGATGTGTATAAGAGACAGGAATCGAGCGCCAACGCAAGATCGGTATAGTCCTTGTACGGGTCGTGGCGCTCAACTTCAAAGTCGGTGGCGGCATCGACCAGTGCGCGCCCCGCATCGCTCACCGTGTCGGCATCCCCCACATATACGTCGCAGCTCAGGCCAGCGCCCAGCAGCGCGTCGAGTCCGCGGTCCACGGCGACAACGTAATCGCACTCCCCCGCTAGCCTACGCAACAGATCCGCGCTCGCCACCACGGGCGAGCCGCAGACCACTAATACCTTGCAAGCCACAGCCCTCGCCTATCCCTCAAACGAAAGTACGCGGGCCAGATCCAGCTCCTCGTAGCTGTCGATAAAGATATCGCAGTTTGCGCGCACATCGTCGCGCTTCATACGGCCGTGCGGGTCATAAATACCTACACGCTTAAAGCCGGCGGAGCCAGAGCTCTTTAGGCCAAAGACGGCGTCCTCAAACACCCATGCGCGCTCAAATTTACACCCGTGGCGCTCCTCCAGGCGGCGCAGCGCCAGCTTGTACACATCCGGGAACTGTTTGGAGCGTCCTGCCTCGCCCGTGGTGGTAACAAACTCCATGTAAGCGTCGAGCCCGGCACCAGCGAGCGCGGACTGCACCAGCTCGGCCGGCGTGGACGTAGCCACGCACATGGCAATGCCTGCCGCCTTCGCCTGCTCCAAAAATGCCAGGAGACCCTTGCGCGGCGGCACCTTGGAGTACCCATCAATCAGAATATTGCTCAGCTCGCGGTACAGCTCCTCGCCATTCGTGCCAATACCCCAGGTGTCGTGGTAGGCCTGGCACTCATCCTCCAGCGACAAATGCTCAAACTGGGCAAACTCGTCGACCGTCACGTCGACACCGTGGCGGTGCAATAACTCGGGCTGGGCATAGGCCCAAACGGGCGTGCTATTAACCAGTGTGCCGTCGCAATCGAAAATAAAAGCAACCTTGGGAGCGGCGGTATGGGACATAAACGAACCTTTCGATGTCAAATGGTAAACAACCTGCTAAAAACGTTTTACCAAACGTCAGGCTAACAATTTTGAAACCCTAATTGGTAAAACTGTCAAGAGTTTTACCACGGCAATTCTGCCAGTGGTATAAACATGTCGCTTACCGATTAAACGCCCCCGCAAATCTGCTTTCGTCCATAAAACTAACGCACAGGTGTTATCGTAGTTTCTGCCGAAAGTTCCACCGAGCACGCGAGGTGGAACGAATCACAGAAACTTCGCCGTCCCTTCGATTCGTGCAGCCTTGGACCTTTCGCATCTAGTCACCAAGGCAACACGCTGCCGCGTCATGATGGGATCAAACGTGAGCGATTCAAAGCTAAAGCCAACGGCTAAAAAGCCCGCAACCCGCAAACCGGCTCCGCACGCACCGGAGCTCTCCAAGGACGATGTCTATCTGTTTGGCATTGGTATGTGGGAGCGCAGCTGGGAAAAGATGGGCGCGCATCCCGACACGCAGCAGCGCACGCGCGGCTGGCGCTTTTGCGTTTGGGCGCCCGACGTAAAGAGCGTCCGCGTCATTGGCGAATTTAACGACTGGGATGAGGAAGCCAACCCGCTGGTGCCCGTGCATACGAGCGCTATCTGGGAAGGCTTTATTCCTGGCGCCGAGCAGGGCCAGCTCTATAAATACCTCATCGAGACCAACGAGGGCGAAAAGCTCTACAAAGCCGATCCGTATGCCTTTAAGGCCGAGTGCCCTCCGGGTACCGCCAGTGTGCTGTGGACCCTCGATGGCTACAAGTGGAACGACGCCGCGTGGCTCAAGCGCCGCGCCGACCACAACCACATGTCGCAGCCACTCAACATCTACGAGGTGCATATTGGCTCGTGGAAGCGCCACGGCGACGCGCCGCAGGGCGAGCCCGACGAGTACGGCAACTACCCCGGCCCCATGGATCCCTTCCCCGCGCAGCGCGGTGAGTTCTACACCTACGACGATCTGTCGGTTGAGCTCGTGGACTACGTGCGCGACATGGGCTATACGCATATCGAGGTCATGCCGCTTATGGAACATCCCTTCGATGGCTCCTGGGGCTACCAGACGACTGGCTACTACGCCGCCACGTCGCGCTACGGCAACCCGCAGCAGCTCATGCACTTTATCGATGCGTGCCACGAGGCGGGCATCGGCGTGATCATGGACTGGGTGCCCGGCGGTTTTTGCGCCGACTCCCACGGTCTTGCCACCTTTAACGGCCACATGCTGTTTGAGCACGAGATTCACCCCAACTGGGGCACGCATAAGTTCGACTTCGCCCGCGGCGAGGTCCGCTCCTTCCTTGTCTCCAACGTGCTGTACTGGCTCGAGAACTTCCACGTGGACGGCATTCGCATGGACGGCGTGTCCAGCATGCTGTACCTCAACTTTGGCATCGACGATCCCGGCCAAAAGAAGTTCAACAAGTACGGAACCGAGGAAGACCTGGACGCCAGCGCGTTTATCCGCCAGGTCAACTGCGCCGTTGAGGCGCACTACCCCGACGTGATGATGATGGCCGAGGAGTCCACCGCCTGGCCGCTCGTGACCTATCCGCCACAGGACGGCGGCCTGGGCTTCCACTACAAGTGGGACATGGGCTGGATGAACGACACCCTGCACTACATGCAGACCGATTTTCCGTGGCGCCCCGGCAACCACGGGCTGCTCACGTTCTCTATCATGTACGCCTTTACCGAGAACTTCATTTGCCCGCTGAGCCACGACGAGGTCGTTCACGGCAAGTGCTCGCTGATCGGCCGCATGCCGGGCGACTGGTGGCGCCAGTTTGCCGGCCTGCGCACGCTGGCTTTCTACCAGATGACGCACCCCGGTGCCAAGCTCAACTTTATGGGCAACGAGATCGGCCAGTTTATTGAGTGGCGCTACTACGAGTCCATCCAGTGGTTCCTGACCGAGGAGTACGAGACCCACCGTCATCATCAGGCGTTTATCAAGGCGCTCAACCACCTGTACACCGCCGAGCCCGCCCTGTATGAGCGCGGCTACACCGACGACGGCTTTACCTGGATCGACGCGGATAACTCCAAACAGTCCATCGTGAGCTTTGTGCGCCAGGGCGAGGACGTCGATGACGACCTGGTGATCCTGATCAACTTTGATCCGGCGAGCTACGAGAGCTTCCGTGTGGGCGTGCCGCGCGAGGGCGACTGGGAGGTCATCTTCGATTCCGACCGTCCCGAGTTTGGCGGCAGCGGATACGCCGGCGAGGAGCCCTATACCTGCTCGAGCGAGCCCTATCCCTGGAACGGGCAGATGGACTCCATCGAGATCAAAGTGCCCGGTCTGGCTGGCGTGGTCCTTAAGCGCCGTGGTCCCAGCAGCTATAAGCCGCCCGTGGTCGAGGAGCCCAAGAAGGCGACGCGCAAGCGTGCGTCCTCGGTGAAGCTCAAGACCGCGGCTGCTAAGAAGGCTCCGACCAAGGCGAAGGCTGCCAAGCCCGCTGCCAAGGCTTCGGCCAAGTCCACCACAGCCAAGAAGGCAGCCACCAAAAAGGCTGCTCCCAAGACCAAGGCAGCTGCTGTTAAGGCTCCTGCCAAGAAAGCGTAACAAAGGCGTTACCACTGTAACTACCCGCCCCGCGGGGGCGTAGGATACATGTCATAACCGTTCCGGGAGATATCCCCGGGGGAAAGGAACGTATGAATAAGATCTTCGACAACAAGCAGGAGTTTACCGAGCTCTATCGCGATGCCGTCATGAGCATCAGCGGCAAGAGCGTCGAGGCCGCCAGCGACCTGGACCGCTTTAACGCCCTGGCAAAGCTCGTGGCCGAGAAGGCACGCACCGTGGCCACCACCAGCGACGCCCGTGTGGCCGCCGAGGGCAAGAAGCGCGTGTACTACTTCTCGATCGAGTTTTTGATCGGCCGTCTGCTCGACAACTACCTGCTCAACTTTGGCGTGCGCGACATGGTCGCCGAGGCGCTCGACGACATGGGCTTTGACCTGTCCGTCATCGAGAACCAGGAGCCCGATCCGGCTCTGGGCAACGGCGGCCTGGGCCGTCTGGCCGCATGCTTCTTGGATTCC
>URZB01000171.1 GCA_900552295.1 uncultured Collinsella sp. | reverse complement strand
AACGTGCCGCCCCAAACGGGGCGGCACGCCATTTTTCTATCAGATAACTCGCTGAAGTACGGTGACGAAGGCGCAAGGCCGGGAGGGGTTATCTAAGCCGACATCCCGCAGCCGCGAAGCGGCGAGGACGTCGGCGTGATAACCCCGCAGGCCTTGCGCCGGCGGGAAGGAACCTATTTCACGACCAAGATGTCGCAGTCGGTGTTGCGCAGCAGGAACGTCGAAATCGAACCCAGGAGCGCATACTTGATCGAGGACAGGCCGCGGGCGCCGCAGAGCACCAGGTCGGGCTTAACCACGTCGAGCATCTCGTCCTTGAGTGTCTCGCGAATGCGGCCGGCGCGAATCATGACCTCGACCTCGGGAATGTTGGGATTGGCCTTGGCCTCTTCGAGCTGTTTGGCGATGGAGTTCTTAAATGCCTCCTCCAAGCCGTTGACCAGATCGACCGGATAGGAACCGGCGCTCTCGAGTGCCGTGGAATCGATAACGTGGCCGATGATTAGCTTAGCGCCGTTGTTCGCGGCGACCTTGATGGCGCGTGCGAGCACAAAATCCTGCTGCTCAGTACCGTCGAGTGAAACAAATACCTTGGTATAGCCCTCGTTCATGGTTTCCTCCTTGGTCTATCGCACGGGCGTGGGGCTCGTGCGTCGGGCGACGCGTTGGCCGCCGGACACTTTATCTTGTTGCAGTTATACCCAAGGATTTCGGTTTGCCCGCTCGCAATTCTGTGAACGGGCGAGATTTTTGGTAAGGGTGGGCGCGGCCGCGGCCGAACGGTTGATAATGGGACATCGCCCGCAACCGTCCGCAGAACAACTATCGGCGGGTGTCTAACGAGGGGGGTCCCTTTGGATATCATCGAGCTTCTAAAATCTGCCTTCATGGGCCTGGTCGAGGGCATCACCGAATGGCTGCCTGTTTCGTCGACCGGTCACATGATCTTGGTGGACGAGTTCGTCAAGATGAACGTGAGCGAGACGTTCTGGAATATGTTCCTGGTCGTGATTCAGCTTGGCGCCATTTTGGCCGTCTGCGTCCTGTTCTTCTACGACCTTAACCCGTTTTCTCCCAGTAAGGGCAAGGAGGGCCGTCGCGACACCTGGGTGCTGTGGGGCAAGATTGTGCTTGGCTGCATTCCCGCCGCGGCGATCGGTCTGCCGCTTAACGACTGGATGGAGGAGCATTTCTACAATGCTCCCGTCGTGGCGCTGGCGCTCATTGTGTACGGTGTGCTGTTTATCGTGATCGAGAACTGGCGCGCGAACAAGCGCGACCAGGCCGCTCTTGCCGGTTCGTTTGGTTCGCGTGCCGTGGTGGCGGGCGGACGCCCCGCTGGTGCGCATTTTGCTGCACCCGCTGCGACTGCCACTGCAGACGATGACGATAACCTGGACTTTGGCTCCATTGCTACGCTCGAGGACCTGAGCTGGAAGACTGCGCTGGGTATCGGTTGCTTCCAGGTGCTCTCGCTGGTGCCGGGCACATCGCGCTCCGGCTCCACCATCATCGGCGGCCTGCTGCTGGGCTGCACGCGCTCGGTGGCGTCTAAGTTCACGTTCTTCCTGGCTATTCCCGTTATGTTTGGCGCAAGTGCGCTCAAGCTGGTCAAGTACTTTATTAAGGGCGGTACCTTCGGCACCAACGAGATCGCCATCTTGGGCGTGGGCTGCATCGTCGCCTTTGCGGTGTCGCTCATTGCCATCAAGTGGCTTATGGGCTTCGTTCGCCGTCACGACTTCAAGTGCTTCGGCGTCTACCGCATCATCCTGGGCATCGTGGTGCTCGCGTACTTCTTCGTCCTGGAGCCGATGCTCGGCCTCTAACTTAGTCGACGCTGCGCGGCGGCCGGGGCGACAACTTGTCATTCAAAGGGGGCGGCATGACCAGAAGGTCTATGCCGCCCCTTTTCATGCCAATTTGTTCGTCCTGGAGCCACCGCTCGCTGCTGCTGCCATGACATCGGCGGTTTCGTGATTGTCAATTGATTGGTGCAGACTAACCTGACCCCAATGCACCAAATCCTCTGGGGCGGGCCTGACGGTGGCGCACGGAGTCGTGGTGTGATTTGCGTCGGTGTCCGCGCGGCTCGGTATACTGGTACGGCTCAAACTATGGCGCTGCCCGCAGGCGCGCCGTCCGTCAGATGAGGAGTCGCCCATGACCCAGCCCCTGCCCTGGGAAAAGAACACTGCGGTACCCGTGCCGCCCGCGCCGGAACCCGTGCCGCTCGATGCGTACGCCGCCCCTGCTGCGCCGGAGCCCGAGCTCGTCCCGCTCGACATCTACGACGCTCCCGCGCCGGCACCCAAACCCGCCAAGCCGCTCGTCGACATCGACAGCCTTAATCCCGCCCAGCGCGAGGCGGTCCTGTCCACCGAGGGCCCGTTGCTGGTGCTCGCCGGCGCCGGCTCGGGCAAGACCCGCGTCTTGACCTTCCGCATCGCACACATGCTCGGCGACCTGGGTGTTAAGCCTTGGCAGGTTCTTGCCATTACGTTTACCAACAAGGCCGCGGCCGAGATGCGCGAGCGTCTGGCGGCACTCATTCCCAGCGGCACCCGTGGCATGTGGGTGTGCACCTTCCATGCTATGTGCGTGCGCATGCTGCGCGAGGACGCCGACCTGCTGGGCTACACCGGCCAGTTCACCATCTACGATGACGATGACTCAAAGCGCATGGTGCGTGACATTATGCAGGCGCTCGGCATCGAGCAAAAGCAGTTCCCCATCAACATGATCCGCAGCAAGATCAGCTCGGCCAAAAACGCCATGATCGGCCCCGAGGACATGCTCAAGAGCGCCGATAGCCCCAACGATAAAAAGGCCGCGCAGGTCTACTTGGAGCTGGAGCGCCGCCTGCGCGCCGCCAATGCGATGGACTTCGACGACCTGCTCGTGCGCACGCTCGAGCTGCTGCGCACCCGCCCCGAGGTGCTCGAAAAGTACCAGGAGCGCTTCCGCTACATTAGCGTCGACGAGTATCAGGACACCAACCACGTCCAGTACGAGATCGCTAACCTGCTGGCCGCCAAGTACCAAAACCTCATGGTCGTAGGCGACGATGACCAGTCCATTTACAGCTGGCGCGGCGCCGACATCACCAACATCCTGGACTTTGAGAAGGACTTTAAAAACTGCAAGACCGTCAAGCTGGAGCAGAACTATCGTTCCACGGGTCACATCCTGAGCGCCGCCAATGCCGTGGTGCGCCACAACTCGCAGCGCAAGGACAAGCGCCTGTTTACGGCCGAGGGCGATGGCGAGAAGATCCAGGCCTTCCAAGCGAGCGACGAGCGAGACGAGGGCCGCTGGATTGCCGGCGAGATCGAGAAACTGCATGCCAAAGGCACGAGCTATGACGATATCGCTGTGTTCTATCGCACCAACGCCCAGTCGCGTATCCTCGAAGATATGTTCCTGCGCGCGGGCGTGCCCTACAAGATCGTGGGCGGCACGCGATTCTTCGACCGTGCCGAGATTCGCGATGTCATGGCCTACCTTAAGATGATCGTGAACCCGGCCGACGAGATGAGCGTCAAGCGCGTCATCAACACGCCGCGCCGCGGCATCGGCTCCACCTCGATCCAAAAGATCGAGCAGCTGGCGCGCGACAACCGTTGCTCGTTCTTCCAGGCTTGCGAGATCGCGTGCGCCGAGACGGGCATGTTTAGTGCCAAGGTGCGCAACGGCCTGTCGAGCTTTGTGTCGCTGGTGCGCGAGGGCCGCCGCATGGACGGCGAGCTCAAGGACGTTGTCGAGATGATCGTCGATAAGACGGGCTTGCTGCAGGCGTTTCGCGCCGAGGGCACCATGGAGTCCGAGAGCCGCGCCGAGAACATTCAGGAATTCCTGGGCGTCGCCGCCGAATTTGAGGAGACGCACGAGGATATCGAGGGTACGCTCGAGAGCTTGGAAGAGCTGCGCGCAGCCGGCGTTGCCGACGTGCCTGCCGAGCCTGAGTCCGAGCCCGTTGTGGTGAGCGCGCCTGCGCCCGAACCGGGGCCATCTGCCCCGGCATCCTCGTTTGAGGCGCTCGTCGGCGCGCGCGATGCCGCAGGTTCCTGTCTCTTATACACATCTCCGAGCCCA
>URZB01000170.1 GCA_900552295.1 uncultured Collinsella sp. | reverse complement strand
CCGCTCATTTGGGAAGCCGCCCATATTGTGGTGGAATCGCAGCTTGGCTCCACATCTGGCCTGCAACGTCGTCTGAAGGTTGGCTATGCGCGTGCCGGGCGTATTATGGACATGCTGGAAGAAAAGGGTGTCGTCGGCCCGCCCGACGGTTCCAAGCCGCGCGAGGTCCTGTTGGACGAGGAGGGGCTTGCCGCGCTGGAATCTGTCGACGCCGAGATGGCACGTGAAGATCGTGAGTTTGGAGGATTCTGATGGCTGCACGCTTTGGTGACATGCTGCTCGAGCAGCGTCGCCGAATGGGCCTTTCCATTCAGCAGGTCGCCAACACCATCAAAATCAGGCCGCAGATCATCGAGTTTTTCGAGACCGGTAACTTTGCTTCGATGCCGCCGCGCGGCTATGCGCAGGGCATGATTTCGAGCTATGCTCGCTTTTTGGGCCTCAATCCGCGTGAGGTCGTCAATGCCTACTTTGACGACCTGATGGCATACGAACGCGAGACGTCGCAGCAGGGCGGTCGTTTTCAGGACGCCGCCGGCTACGTCAATTCGCGTTCCTCGGTCGATAACGGGCGCTTCCTGATGGTTCAGGGCGGTCGTTCGACCCGCTATGGACAGCGTCCTCAGCAGGCCGGTTATATTACTGAGACGGGTTCGGGCGAGGAGATTCGCTCACAGCGTGACCGGTTCCGCAGTACGCCGATGCCCGAGGACCGTGCACTTCCCGCTGCCCGCGGCGTGGCGCGTGACCCTCGTGCCGGCTACGGCGACGGCGGCTATTCCGATCGCGGTCACCGTGGTGTCTCCACCGGACGCTCTCGCGGTGGCTATGCGGATGCCGATACCACGCAGGTGACGCCGCGTCTTCGCTCTCAATCACAGCCGTATGGCCAGCGCTCTTCGGCTCCGCGTTCGGGCCAACGTGGCTATCAAGGCCGCGGTGAACTTGCGCCCCGCTCGGGTCAGCGCAGCCTTCAGGGCCAGGGCGGCTATCGCGGCCGTTCCGATAGCAATCGTGGTCGTATGCCTCAGGGAGGCGGCCGCAGCAGTTCCGGTCGTGGACGCGGCGGATCCCGTACTCCTCAAAACAACGGGCTCGATCCGCGTATCGTCTACGCCGGCATCGGTGCCGTGGCGTTGCTGCTGATCGTGCTCATCGTGGTGCTTCTGCGCGGCTGTGCATCTTCGGCGCCCGAGACCACGCCCGAGACGCCCACTGCTACCAAGACGACGACCAAGAAGTCTTCTAAGAAGACCGAAACGGTCGATGAGGACGAAGACACCGATGAGGCGACGGATGAGTCGACTGATTCGGACGCTACCAAGACGACGGCAAAGAAGGAAGAGAACGAGGTTACGAAGGTCAAGGTCTCGGTTGCCAAGGGAAAGACCGCGTGGATTGAGGTCAAGGTCGACGGCAAGTCAGTCTATGGCGCCCAGGCGACTGGCCCCTTTGAGCAGGAGTACACGCCCGAGTCCTCAATCGAGATTACCACGTCCAAGCCTTCCGATGTCATCGTTACCAAGAACGGTGAAAAGGTCCGTTACGATACCAAGACCTCGGGCGTGGCGCGCGTGACGATCACCGTTCCCAAGAAGGAGACGTCTGATTCCGAGAATGGTGAAAGTTCTGATGGTACCGACACCACCGATGGTACCGATACCACCGACGGTACCGATGCCCAGTCCACGGATGGCGCCGATACCGCAACTGACGGTCAGACGCCCACCGATTCTACCGACTATTCGTACGATAGCTACTAAGCCGCTCGTACGCGAAAGGAAACATCATGGCTAAAGATTCCAGCTTCGACGTCGTGTCCGAGGTCAACATGCAAGAGGTCGACAACGCCTTTCAGCAGACCACGCGCGAGATTTCCCAGCGCTATGACCTTAAGGATTCCGGCGCCACGATCGAGCTTTCGAAGGGCGACAAGCTCTTTACGATCAACGCCCCGGCCGACTTTGTCTCCAAGCAGATTGTCGACGTGCTGAGCTCCAAGCTCATCAAGCGCGGCATCGACCTCAAGGCTGTCTCGTGGGATGCTCCGCAGGCGGCATCGGGTGGCACCGTGCGCGTGCTCGGCCATATCGTCGAGGGTATCGACCAGGCGACCGCCAAGAAGATCAACAAGGACATCAAGGATCAAAAGCTCAAGGTCAAGGTGACCATCGAGGCCGACAAGCTGCGTGTTTCCTCTGCTTCGAAGGACGCGTTGCAGACCGTGATCCAGTTCCTGCGCGACCAGGACTACGGCCAGCCGCTGCAGTTCACCAACTACCGCTAATATCAATCGAAAGGACTGCTCTCCAACATGGATACACCGTTGGGCTCCGTGCTCTACATCACCCTCGGGTGCGCTAAGAACGAGGTTGACACCGACCGCATGCGTTCTCTTTTGACCGCCGCGGGCTACGAGGAGGCATTCGACCCGCAGGATGCCGATATCGCCATCGTCAATACTTGCTCGTTCCTCGCCTCCGCAACGTCCGAGAGCATCGAGACCACGCTCGAGCTCGCCAACGAGGTTCAGGACGGCGTTCGTTCTTGCCCCATCGTCATGTGCGGCTGCGTGCCGTCGCGCTATGGCGATGACCTGCCTGACGAGCTGCCCGAGGTCGCTGCCTTTGTGAAGGCCGACGAGGAAGATGGCATCGTGGCGGTCATCGATGACGTGCTGGGTGTCGAGCGTGAGATTGCAGCCTATATCCCGCAGGTCAAACGTACCGTCGAGGGTGCTGTCGCCTACGTCAAGATTTCCGATGGCTGCAACCGCTTCTGCAGCTTCTGCATGATTCCCTACATCCGCGGCCGCTATCATTCGCGCAATGCCGAGAGCATCATCTCCGAGGTGCGCGACCTGGTTGCCGGCGGTGTGCGCGAGATCGTGCTGATCGGCCAGGACACGGGCATCTGGGGTACCGACTTTGCCGAAGAGGACGTCGCCGATGGCTCGCCGCGCAATCTGGCGCAGCTGCTGCGTGCCGTCGCCGAGGCCGTGCGCCCGCACAACGTCTGGGTCCGCGTGCTCTATCTGCAGCCTGAGGGCATGACTGACGAACTCATCGAGACGATTCGCGATACGCCCGAGGTGCTGCCCTATATCGATATCCCCGTGCAGCACTGCGACGCGCGCATTCTCAAGGCCATGCGTCGCTCCGGTTCGCGCCAGGAGCTCGAGGATCTGTTCCGCGACCTTCGCGAGCGCATCCCCGGCATCGTGATCCGTTCCACGGCCATGGTTGGCTTCCCGACCGAGACCGACGACGAGTTCCGCGACCTTATCGACTTTATGGACACCGTCGGCTTTGACTACACGAGCGTCTTTGCATACTCGCAGGAGGAGGGCAGCCTGGCCGCTAAGATGGAGGGTCAGGTCGACGAAGAGGTCAAGCTCGAGCGCGCCCAGGAGGCCATGGACCTGGCCGAGTCGCTCGGCTTTGCCTCCACCGCCGCCCATGTGGGCGAGCGCGCCCAGGTGATCGTCGACGGTATCGAAGAGACCGAGGACGGCGCCGAGCTGATCGGCCATGCCTGGTTCCAGGCGCCCGATTCCGATGGAGCGGTGCATCTGGACGCCAGCGAGGCGTCCGTGGGCGATATTCTGACCGTCGAGTTTACCGATAGCTTCTGCTATGAGCTTATCGGTCATGTTGTGGAGTAGGAGAGCGTCGTGGCAAACGAGAGCAATAAGGAACTGACGAGTGTCTGGACGCCCGCCAACATCGTGACGTGCGTTCGCATCGTCTTTATCCCGGTGTTCATGATCGTCTCGGCTCTGTCTCACACGAGTGTTGCCGGTACGGATTGGAGCATCTTTGACGGCCCGCTCGCCGCCGCTGCCTTCATTCTGTATGTGATCCTGTCGTGCACCGATAAGGTCGACGGTTATCTGGCGCGCTCGCGCAACGAGATCACCGACTTCGGTAAGTTCTTGGATCCTATCGCCGATAAGCTGCTCGTGTTCTCGGCCCTGCTGCTGTTCTTGGATTTTGACGCGGTGACCGTGTGGTCCGTGTTCATTATCCTGTTCCGCGAGCTTCTGGTGAGCGCCCTACGCATGGTTGCGAGTGCGGCCGGCGTGGTCGTTGCGGCCGATAAGCTCGGCAAGTACAAGACGGCTACCACGATGGTCTCCATCTGCGGTTACCTG